>JBHEMB010000232.1:0-9048 GCA_046262855.1 Mycobacteriales bacterium
CCCCGAGGCGGTGCCGGTCCCGTACAACCACGCCAACGTCGACAGCGACGAGGTGCTGTTCTACTGCGGCGGCGACTTCACGAGCCGCGCCGGCAGCGGCATCGGCCAAGGCTCGATCTCGCTGCACCCGGGTGGGTTCACGCACGGGCCGCAGCCGGGCTCGGTCGAGCTGGCCCTGGGCAAGGCGGCCACGGACGAGCTCGCCGTCATGGTCGACACCTTCGCCCCGCTCGACCTGGCGCCCGCCGCCTACGAGGTCGAGGACCCGGGCTATCCGTGGACCTGGGCGCGGTGAGACTGCTCGACCGCCTCGTCGACGACGCCGGGCTGTTTCCTCCGACGTCCCTGTCCATGGACAAGGCCCTCGCGCGGTTCCGCAACACGTCCTCGCCGCTGCTGACCGGTCGCTTCCTGGTCCCGGGGAGTCGGCTCCACGAGCTGTCGTCGTTGCTCGACGGTGCGATCGACGTGCACGTCATCGGGCCCGGTACGTCGGAAGACGACCGCATCCGCGTGCTGGCCCGGGAGGGCATGGCCGTGACTGAGACCCCCTGTTACGTCGAGGGAGTAGCACCCTCAGAGCTGCCTGAGGGTGTCTTCGGGAAGGTGCGCTGCGCAGGTGTCGGCGACGAGGAGCTCGCGGCCTACCTCGACGAGGCGGTCCGGGTTTCGCGGCCGTTCAAGGCGACCGCCGGGCTGCACCGGGCAGTGCGCGGCTGGGACGGTGCTGGCTTCCACGGCTATCTCAACGTGCTGCTCGCCGTCGCTCGCGCGATCGACGGGGGCAAGGCGATCGACGCGATCGTGGAGGACGACCCCGACGTGCTCACGCGCGAGGCGCGCGCGCTGTCCGAGGACCAGGCGACCGCCGTACGGTGGCTCTTCCACTCCTACGGCTCATGCGACACGCTGCAACCCACCGACGACGCCCGGGAGCTCGGCCTTGCAGTTTGACCGGACCACCTTGCCCTACGGGGTGTTCTCCACCGACGGTGGCCCGAAGCGGATCGGGGTCGCCGTCGACGACGGCGTGCTCGACCTCGCCGAGCATCTCGGGCCGGCGTTCGAGGCAGCAGCGCTGAACGGGTTCCTGGCGGAGGGGCCGGCGCGCTGGGCTGCCGTGCGTGAGCAGGTGCGGCACCTCGTCGGAATGCCACTGCTCCACGACGTCACGATGCACCTGCCTTTCGAGGTGGCGGACTACGTCGACTTCTACGCGAGCGAGCAGCACGCGACGAACCTCGGGAAGATGTTCCGCCCCGACGGAGAGGCATTGCTGCCCAACTGGAAGCACCTCCCCGTCGGCTACCACGGGCGCGCCGGCACGGTCGTCGTCAGCGGCACCGACATCGTCCGGCCACACGGCCTCACGCTGCCTGGGCCGGAGCACCGGGCCTCAGCGAAGCTGGACGTGGAGGTCGAGGTCGGCTTCGTCGTCGGCGTCGGCTCGGAGCTCGGAAAGCCCGTCAGCACTAGGAGTTTCACCGAGCATGTCTTCGGCATCGTGCTGGTCAACGACTGGTCGGCCCGCGACATCCAGAGCTACGAGTACGTCCCGCTCGGGCCCTTCCTCGGCAAGAGCTTCGCCACCAGCATCAGCCCGTGGGTCGTCCCCCTCGACGCGCTCGACCGGGTGCCCGCGCCGGTCCAGGACCCGCCGGTCTCACCGTACCTGCAGACCGAGGGCGACTGGGCCTTCGACCTCACGCTGGAGCTGGCCCGCAACGGCACGGTCGTCAGCCGGCCACCGTTCGCGGGTATGTACTGGACGGCCCCCCAGATGCTCGCGCACCTGACCGCGAACGGCGCGTCGCTGCGCACCGGTGATCTGTTCGCCAGCGGGACGATCAGCGGGGACGAGGTGGACCAGAGAGGGTCGTTCATCGAGCTGACGTGGAACACCGAGTTCCTGGCCGACGGAGACGTCGTGACGATCAGCGCGAGCACCGCGAGCGGCCGGTACCTGGGCGAGGTGACGGGCCGGGTCGTGTAGGTCCCGCAGACGGTCAGCCGGCGAGCTTGCTGCGCACCTCGCGGATCAGCTCACGGGTCTCCCGCAACCCAGTCCTGAACTGTGGGTTGTCGGTGTGCGAGATCTGGCCGGACATCTCCTTCAGGTGCGCATCCAAGAGGTCCCGCAACGCGGCTGCCTCCTCGAGCGTCAGATCCAGGGTCACGGTGCCTCCGTGGGTCGCTGCAGGCGGGCAAGCCCATCCTGCCCAAGGAGGGCGGCCGCGGCTAGGCCGGACCGGCCGGGGAAGGTCGAGCGCACTGACCGGACCACCGTGCGCCCGAGCGCAACCGCCTGCGACGTGCCTACCGCCCGTAATTGAACACGGCGTCCGAGCTCAGCTCGTCGTACACACCTGCCACGAAGACGCTGCTCGACGCGTACCAGCTGCTCACCCGGGTCCCGGGCTTGAAGATCGCGTCGATCGTCCAGATGATCGACTTCTTGTCGGCCGACAGCTCCGTCACGCCGATCGTGCTGCTATTGCCGCTCGTGGTCGCGGCGTGGCAAACGGCGAGCTCGTCCTCGGCGATCACCAGGTCGTCGTAGCCCAGCTGCATCGTGCTGCTGTCACCGCAGGGGCTCGAGCTCGTCATCAGCACGAGGTAGTTGACGCCCTTCTGCACCGGCGCCGCCAGCCTCAGAGTGACCGTGAACCCCTTGGCCTTGCGCGCCTTTCCCGATCCCTTGAAGAGGGTGGCGACGTCCAACCGGACGATGTCGCCGGCCGCGAGCTGGGCAGGCGCGGTCGACCGCGACGCCAGCGGCAGCCCGATGTCCTGGCTGTTGATGCCGTTGGCATCGCCGACCGGATCCGGCATCCGCAGCACCTTGCCCGTCGCGGCCCCGGACGGGTGGGCGAGCATCATCACCACTGCTGCGGCAGCTGCCGCAAGGGTCGCGGTGCGCATGGTGAGGAGGTTCGACGTCCGACCGTCATCTCCTGCCGACCGGGCGTCCCTTCGGCCGGCGCGTGAGCGATGTCCACCGGCGCAGACGCAAGGGTTCAGAGGCCGAGGGCGGTGAGGGCCTCGCGGTAGCGGTCGACGTTGCGGAGCTTGACGTCCTCGAAGCCGCGCACCAGCTCGGCGGCGGCTGCCGCAGCCACGGCGGTCGCGTAGGTCTCGACCGTGAGCGAGGTGGTCAGCTGCTCGACGAGCGCGGTGTGCGACGCGAGCAGCTCCCGCTCGACGCGACGGACCTCGGCCCGCCCGAACGGATCCAGCCTCGTGCCACGGAGGAAGCGACCGCGCGCCGTCACCCTCAGGACCGGCCGCGACCAGGCGCCGAGCTTCAGCTTGCGGTCCATGCCCATGGCGCGCAGTGCCGGCGGGTGCAGGTTGTACTGCACCTTCGTGGCACCGGGCACCTGCACCTGCACCTCGGCGAGCAGCTCAGGACGGGTGAGCAGGCGAGCCACCTCGTACTCGTCCTTGTAGGCGGCGAGGTGCGCCACCCCCCGGGCGACGGCCTGCGAGTAGTCGGTCGCCATCGTGACGGACCGCTCCGCCAGCCAGGCCCGCTCGACGACCGCGATGTAGTCCCGCACCGCGGGGCGCCCTGAGTGGTCGAGCAGCAGCTGCGCACGCACCTCGACGAGCCGCCGGGTCTCGCCCTCAAGCGGTGAGTCACCGAGGTCATGGGTACGACGGGAAGCCGCCGATCCGGTTGCGGTTGCCGCTGCGAAGGCGACGGGGTCGGCGACGGCGACACGGCCCCAGCGGAAGGCCCCGACGTTCGCCTTTACGGCCACGCCGTTCAGGTCGATGGCATCCTCGATCGCCGCTGCGGGAAACGGCAGTACGCCGAGCTGGTAGGCGGCGCCAACGAGCAGCAGGTTCGCGGGCGCCGTCGAGCCGAACAGCTTCTCGCTGGCGGCGAGGGCGTCCATCTCGAAGACCTTGACGGTGGCTTCGCGGATCTTGCGAACCTGACCGGCGACGTCGGTCCTCGGGGCCGCTGGATCCGCGACCTGCGTGCCGGTCGGCGTCTCGCTGGTCGACACCACGGCGATCGTGAACTCCGGCGAGCACACCGCGAGGTTCTTGGGATCTGCCATGACGAGCGCGTCGAAGGCGAGCACCACATCAGCCGTGGCATGACCGACGCGGTTGGCGGGGCCCTTGTCACCGCAGCGCAGGTGGCTCGTGACCGGACCTGCCTTCTGCGACAGCCCCACCTGGTCGAGACCCGACAGTCCCGTCGTGTCGAGGTCGTGGCGCAGCGCCGCGGTGGCGAGCAGCTGGTTGACGGTGACGATGCCCGTGCCGCCGATGCCGGCGAGGAACACGTCGCCGCTCGATGGCAGCACGGGGTCCCCGACCGACGGTGGCTCGGGCGTCGTCGCGCGAGCCGGCTTCTTGCCGGCGCTCGCCACCTGCACGGTGAGGAAGGAAGGGCAGTCGCCCTTCAGACACGAGTAGTCGGTGTTGCAGGAGGTCTGGTCGATCCGGGTCTTGCGCCCCAGCTCGGTGTCGACCGGCTGCACCGACAGGCAGTTGCTCTTCTGGCCGCAGTCGCCGCAGCCCTCGCAGGTCGCCTCGTCGATGACGACGCGGGTCGAGCGCACCTCCTGCTTGCCCCGCTTGCGGAGCCGGCGCGCCTCGTTGGCGCACTGCTGGTCGTAGATGAGCACGGTCGTCCCGGGCACGAGACGGAGCTCCTTCTGCACGGCGTCCATGTGGTCGCGGTGCCGGACCGTGACACCGGGCGCGAAGGATGACCTGCGGTGCTTGCGAGGCTCGTCGCTCACGACCACGATGCGCGCCACACCCTCGGCGTGCCGCTTGTGCGTCAGCTTCGCCACGGACAGCCCGCCCTCGGCGTGCTGCGCGCCCGTCATCGCGACGACCGCGTTGTAGAGGATCTTGTAGGTGATGTTCACCCCGGCGGCGACGCAGAACTGCACCGCCAGCTGAGCGGAGTGGGCGAAGGTGCCGTCACCCACGTTCTGGAAGATGTGGTCGACGTCGGTGAACAGGTGCTGACCGACCCACTGGCTGCCCTCGCCCCCCATCTGCGTGAGGCCGAGCACGCTCTGGTCGGGCCGCTCGGTGAGCGTGACCATGGTGTGGCAGCCGATGCCGCCGCTCGCGAGGGAACCGGCGGGGACAGGTGTCGAGGTGTTGTGCGGGCAGCCGGAGCAGAAGTACGGCACGCGCTTGACGGGGCTGATGCTGAGCTGCATGCGGGGGCCAGATCGCTTGGGAGCCAAGGGAACCCGGCCCTCCAGCAGCGCGCGGAGCACCCCGTCCAGGCGGTCCGCGGACACCTGGCCGTCGGCGGGGACGAGCAGCCGGCCATCCGGGCCCCTCTTGCCCAGTACCGCCGGGGCACCCGGTACGCCGTACAGGATGTCCTTGACCTGCGCCTCGACGAAGGAGGTCTTCTCCTCGACGACGAGGAGCTGCTCGAGGCCCTGGGCGAACCGGCGGACCAGCCCTGCACCCAACGGGTAGGGCATCCCGACGCGCATGACGCGGATGCCTGCCGCGGTCAGCTCCTAGGTGCCCAGGTCGAGGTCGCGCAACGCCAGCAGCGTCGCGTCGTACGCGGTCCCTGTGCTGATGACGCCAAGCCGCGCCCCGGCCACGTCGATGGTGATCTCGTCGAGCGGGTTCGCCGCACCGAACGCCTCGACGGCTGCCCAACGCGGGCCGACCAGCGCGGCCTCCGCGACGACAGAGTCGCGCGGGTCCTTCATGGCGTACTGGGTGTAGGTCCACGGTCGGCCGTTCCACTCGACCTCGGGCACGGTGATGTCGACGGCCTGGAAGTCCGTGTCGACGGTCCAGAGGCCGTCGGCGACGTCAGCGAGCACCTTGATCCCGACGAAGCAGCCGGAGAAGCGCGAGAGCGCCACGCCGTACATGCCGAAGGTGATGAGCTCCTCGCCGTTACGAGGTGTGAGGACCGGGATGCCGAAGGACGCGAGGGTGCGCTCACTCGTGCACGGGACGGTCGAGGACTTCGCACCCGGGTCGTCGCCGGCCATGACCAGGACGCCACCGCGAGCGCTCGCGCCGTAGGTGTTGCCGTGCCGCAGCGCATCACCGGAGCGGTCGACGCCGGGGCCCTTGCCGTACCAGACACCGATGACGCCATCGACGTTCATGGCCCCCGGGATCCGCTGGCTGCCCCAGACGGCAGTCGCCCCGAGCTCCTCGTTGAGGCCGGGGACGAGGTGGATGCCATGGTCCTGCTGCAGCTGCGGCAAGCCGTGCAGCAGCTTGTCCAGCCCACCGAGTGGCGAGCCGGGGTACCCGGACAGCAGCGTCGCCGTGTGGTGGTTCGCCGCGCGGTCGCGGACGTGCTGCTCGACGAGCAGCCGCGCGATGGCCTGGACGCCGGTGAGCAGGACCGGCCGAGCGCCGGGGACGTAGCGCTCGGCGGGGGTGTAGAGCTTGCGCGCGGGACGGTCGTCCAGGGCAGTCATGACGGCGCTCCAGGGGTGGCGGAGCGCTCAGCGTGTCCAGTGCTGCCGTGAGCGTCAATCGATGCGCAGTTCGTTGGGCATTCTGCCCAACGTGGGCTGCTCAGTCCTCGATCGCAGTGGGCGCGCTGCCCAACTCGGCGAGCAACGGGCCCACCCGGAACGGCACTCGCGTCTTCAGCACGACCTGCGTGGTGGTGGACACCACGCCGGGGGTGAGCAGGATCGCGTGCACCACCCGCTGCAGGTCGTCGGTCGAACGAGCGGCCACCCGGACCAGCAGGTCGCCGGTCGAACCTGCGACCTCCTCCACCAGCAGTACGGCGGGATTGGCGATGAGTCCGGCTACGGCCTCCTCGATCTCAGCATGCCGCAAGCTGATCGCGACCACGGCCGCGACCGGGAACCCCAGTGCCCGGATCTCGACGCCGCGGTCGTTCGCGCCGAGGACGCCCTCGCGCTGCAGCCGCTCGAGCCGGGCCTGGGCGGTGTTGCGGACGACACCGGCCCGCTCGGCGAGCTCGCTCACCGTGATCCGTGGGTCCGCGACGAGCGCCTGCAGGATGCGGGCGTCGACCGCGTCGGGCGTGAACACGTGGCGAGCCTAAGGTGCAGGGCATGGCCGTCGCAGTCATCACCGGAGCCACAGCGGGGATCGGTGCCGCGTTCGTCTCGCCCTTGCGCGATCGCGGCTACGACCTGGTCGTCGTGGCCAGGGACGGCGATCGGCTGCGTGCGCAGGTCCCCGACGCCGAGGTCATCGCCGCGGACCTGTCGACCGACGAGGGCTGCGCCCTGGTCGAGAAGCGGCTCGCCGAGGGCGTCGACCTGCTGGTCAACAACGCGGGGCGCGGTCTCAACAAGCCCTTCGACGAGAGCTCCCTCGCGGACCAGCTGGGAATGCTCGACCTGAACGTCCGCTCGGTGCTGCGGCTCTCTCACGCTGCTTTGCCGCCGATGCTCGCGCGCGGGTCGGGAGCCATCCTCAACATCAGCAGTGTCGCGGGCTTCTCCGCCGGGGTGCGCGGGGCCACCTACAGCGCGAGCAAGGCGTGGGTGACGAACTTCAGCGAGTCGCTCGACCTGCAGTACCGCCACCGCGGGGTCCGGTGCGTCGCCGTGTGCCCCGGCTTCACCCGCACCGAGTTCCACGACCGCGCCGAGATGGACATGAGCGGTGTGCCGTCACGGTTGTGGCTCTCCGCGGAACAGGTCGTGCGCGAGGCGCTGCGGGACCTCGACCGCGGTCGCACCGTGAGCATCGCGGGGCCGCAGTACAAGGCCATCGTCGCCGCCACGAAGCTGCTGCCGACCGCCGTTCGGCGGCAGGCCAGCGCGATCGCGCGAAAGCGCCTCACCTAATTCCCCCCCACCCCCACCCGGGCATGAAGGGACACCGCGATGCCGATTTTCGCTCCACATCGCCATCTCGGTTTCCCTTCATGGGGTCGGGGTCGGGGTGGGGTGGGGGTGGAGGAGGACCACTTCGAGGGTGCGGGGGCCGTGGACGCCCTCGACACGCTGCAGCTCGATGTCGCTCGTCGCCGAGGGCCCGCTGATCCAGGTCTGCGGACGAGTGGCATCGAGCCGGGCCAGCGCCTCGGGAACGGTCTGCACGACCTGTTCCGCGCGTACGACGACGACGTGCCGGTCCGGGACGAGCGACAGCGCCCGGCGGCCCTGGCCGGCTGAGCCGTCCAGCACGATCGTGCCGGTCTCGGCGACCGCAACGGTGCAGTTCGTGACGACGGCGTCGACGGCATCGAGGTCGCGCGGTGTCAGCGCGTCGTCACGGATCCCCTCGAACGGGAAACCCTCCGGGACCACGACCCGTCCCTTGAGCAGGCGCGCGAGCAGCGCGGGGAGCTCCTCGGTGCTGCAGCGGTGGACGACTGCGCGGTAGTCCGCCAGGCGCTCGACGAAGAGGTCGAGGTCCAGCGGGGCCGACGTGCGGTAGGCCCGCGGCACCTCAGGTGCTGACTCGGGCTTGGCGGCTCGGATGCGGGCGAGCACCTCCTCGCGAGCGCTCACCGGGAGGCCCACCAGTCGCGGAAGGTCTGCTCCGGCGGCATCGGCAGGGCGCGCGACCGGGTCCAACGAGACAGGGGCGGCGGCAGCCACCGCACCCGTCGGCCGAGGCGGAGTCCCTTGAGCGCCAGGCCATAGCGCCACGGTGACCGCATCACCCAGGCGGCGCCGCGCATCGCCGCCGCCTCGGCCGGTGCGTGCGCCACCTGACCTCGCAGGTGCACCAGCATCGAGGGGATGTCGATGGCGACGGGACAGACGTCGTAACAGGCGCCGCACAAGGTCGAGGCGAACGGCAGCGTCTTGTTCGCCTCGACACCGGTCAGCTGCGGCGACAGCACGGCTCCGATGGGTCCGGGGTAGACCGAGCCGTACGCGTGGCCGCCGGTCCGCTCGTAGACGGGGCACACGTTGAGACAGGCAGAGCAGCGGATGCAGCGCAGCGCCGCCCGACCCTCGGGGTCCGCGAGGGTCGCGGTCCGGCCGTTGTCGAGCAGCACGAGGTGGAACTCCTGCGGCCCGTCGCCCGGCGTCACACCGGTCCACATGGACGTGTAGGGATTCATCCGCTCACCGG
>JBHEMB010000233.1:0-7907 GCA_046262855.1 Mycobacteriales bacterium
ACCAACAACCTCGACCCGGCCTCCCGCGAGGAGGTGCTCGCCGCACTGGCGTCCTACCGTGGCGCCGTGGTGCTGGTCACGCACGACGAGGGGGCGGTGCACGCGTTGGAGCCGGAGAAGGTGCTGCTGCTGCCCGACGGCGTCGAGGACCAGTGGTCCGACGCGCTCGCCGACCTCATCGCCCTGGCGTGATGCTGCCGCTGCTCGCTGCCCAAGAGGCACGGGCGCGTGAGGTGCTGGACCCCGAGGTCCTGAGCTGGGTCCGCGACGGCGCGGCGGAGGGATCGTGGGACCGCTGCCGACTGCGTCCGCACGTGCTCAGGGACGTGTCGTCGGTGTCGACGGCGACCTCCATCCTCGGTACGGCGGTGAGCACACCGTTCCTGGTGGGGCCGACCGCCTTCCACGACAAGCTGCACCCGTCGGCCGAGTCCGCGACCGCTGCGGGTGCCGCTGCTGCAGGTGCCTTGATGGTCTGGTCCATGCGCGCCTCGCGGCCGTTCGAGGGAGCCGGGTGGTGGCAGGTCTACGTGCTCAGGGATCGCGTCCGCACCCTCGAGCACGTGCTGCGGGCCCGGGACGCGGGAGCCAGCGCACTCGTCCTCACCGGGGACACGCCGTACCTCGGCACCGCTCGCCGCGGACCGCTCGGCGCACTCGACCAGTCGCCGGCCGCCTCGCTCGACGACATCGGCTGGCTCGCGTCGGAGTCCGGCCTGCCCGTTCTGGTGAAGGGTGTGCTGCGGGCGGACGACGCCCTCGACTGCCTGCGCGCCGGTGCCGCCGGGTTGGTCGTGAGCAACCACGGCGGCCGGCAGCTCGGTCGGACCGTGTCGACGGCGGACGCGCTGCCCGAGGTCGTCGACGCGGTGCAGCGACGCGTCCCGGTGCTGGTCGACGGCGGCGTGCGATGCGGGCTCGACGCGCTGTGCGCCATGGCCCTGGGGGCAACCGGCGTGCTGATCGGCAAGCCGGTGATGTGGGCGCTCGCGGCGGAGGGGGCGGCCGGCGTCGAGGCCTGCCTGCGTGCTCTGACCGACGACCTCGCGTTCGTGATGGGCCTTGCCGGGGTGCCGACCGTGGGTGATCTCGACCACACCCTGCTCGCCTGAGCGCTCGTCGCACGGGACTCATGGGCAGCACCTGGTTTGGACTGCGGCAGGGGTGGCAGCAGCCAGACGTGCCCTGGAACCGTCGTCGACCCCGGTCCTCCGCGTTCGCGCGGGGGGCGGTGTGGGAGTCGCGCACGATCACCCTGATCGCCGACCGTCCCGAGGTCGAGCGCATCTGCCTGGAGTGGCAGGCGGAGGACTGGAAGGTCATCACGGTCGACGAGGGTCCCCCGACCGCATCGGGCCACGTCACCCACGTCGTCCGGGTCGCCGTGCCGCCGCGTGGCTGGATCAGCGACCAGCGGGTGCTGGCCGAGCTCGACCTCGAGCGCTGAGAGGCTTAGGTCCGCTCGCCCGTCGCGTGACGGATGTCCAGCTGAGCGGACGCCCCGCTGGGGAGTGCGGGGCGCAACGACCTCAGGCCGCGGGACGCGGCGACCATCAGGCAGATCGCCGCGGTGATGCCGGACGCCCAGACGGCCGTCGCCCGGACCCCCAGCGTGGCCGCGATCGGGCCGACCACGGCGAACCCGAGCGGCATGAGCGTCAGCGAGCCCAGGTAGTCGAAGCTCGACACCCGTGACTGCGCCGATGCGGGGATGTGCTGCTGCAACTGGGTCTCCCAGACGGTGAAGCACATCGCGACAGCGACACCGGTCACGGCCTCGAGCGCCGTCACGGACCAGGTCGGCAAGGAGGACGCGCAGATGCCGGCCTGGGCGGAGGCGACGGACAGCGTCGCCCCGATGAAGACGCCGGGGCGGCTCGGCCGCCAGCGCAGCGCGAGCAGCGACCCGATCACGGCGCCGACCCCGAAGCCCGAGGAGATCCAGCCCCAGGAGGCCGCGCCGTCGCGGATCTCCACGGCGACCAGGGGCCCCAGGACGAACAGCGCCGGCAGCATCAGGGCGTGGTACGCCGAGAACGCCAGCAAGGTGGTCCACACCCACGCCCTGCGGCGTACCTCGAGGAAACCGCCGGCAAGGTCCGCGACGAACGAGGACCTCTCCGTCGAGGCCACGGGCCGGGGCCGGAGGAGCAGCAGCGACAGCGCGCTGGCGCCAAAGGTGCCGGCGTCCACCGCGAGCGAGCCGCCGGGGCCGAGCCAGGCGACGAGCACACCGGCGAGGGCGGGGGCGGCGACCATCGAGACGTTCGCGGTCAGCGCCAGCAGCGCGTTGGCCGGCTGCTCCTCGCCGGGCTCCACGACCTGCGGGATGAGGCCGAGCATGGCAGGCCGGAAGAACGCCTCCGCCGCCCCGTAGACCAGCATGAGGCAGGCGAGCTTCCACACCGTGGCCTGCTCGGTCAGCAGCAGGACTGCGCCCACGGCCTGCATGCCGCCGCGCACGACGTCAGAGGTCAGCATGGTGAGCTGACGCGGGAGCCGGTCGGCCACGACCCCGCCGACCAGGACGCACAGCGCGAGCGACAGGGCGGAGGCCCCCAGCGTGAACCCGACGTCCCGCGCCTGCGCACCCGGGACGGAGAGGACGGCGAAGGGCATGGCCACCAGGAAGATGCGGTCCCCGACCGACGACAGCGCCTGACCGGTGAAGAGCAGGGCGAACTGGCGGTGCCGCAGCACGGAGAGCCGTCCTGAGCCGGCCAGCGGCTCAGGGTCGCTCACAACTGGGCCTGGTGTGCTGATGTGTCCTCCTCGGCGTCGGGGCATCCTAGGTAGGTGCCGCTGCGCTTGAGGGGGGAACCGTCGCACCCCGGGCTGCTCGACCTGCCGTGGGGGACACCGCTGGAGGAGTGGCCGGCACGTCACCTGGTCGGTCTGCCACGGGGGATCTCCCGGCACGTGGTCCGGTTCGTCCGGGTCGAGGGCACCGTCTTCGCGGTCAAGGAGACCGGCCAGTGGGCGGCCGACCGGGAGTACCAGGTGCTGCGTTCGCTGCAGCGCGCCCACGTGCCGGCGGTGCACCCGGTCGGGGTGGTCGAGGGCAGGAGCAGCAGCGCTGGCGTGCCGCTCGACCCCGCGCTCGTCACCAGCCACCTCGAGTTCTCGCTGCCGTACCGCGCGCTGATGAGCCAGCGGCTGCGGCCAGAGACGGCCGTCCGGCTGCTCGACGCGCTCGCCGTGCTGCTCGTCCGGCTGCACCTGGCAGGGTTCTACTGGGGCGACTGCTCGCTGTCGAACACGCTGTTCCGGCGCGACGCCGGCGCCTTCAGCGCCTACCTCGTCGACGCCGAGACGACCGAGTGGCACGACCGGCTCAGCGAGGGCCAGCGCAGCTATGACGTGAGCATGGCGCGCACGAACCTGATCGGGGAGCTGATGGATCTCGAGGCCGGCGAGCTGCTCGACCCGGCGCTGGAACCCATCGCGACAGGGGACACCCTGCACGCCAGGTACGGCGAGCTGTGGACCGCGGTGACCGGACCCCAGACGGTGCGCGTGGGTGAGCGCAACCAGGTCGACGCCCGGATCCGGGCGCTCAACGACCTCGGCTTCGATGTGGCCGAGGTCGACGTCGTCCGCGCTGACGACGACGTCCATGTCCACGTCACCCCGAAGGTCGTGGACGCGGGTCATCACGCCCGTCGACTGCTGCGCCTCACCGGGCTCGACGTGGAGGAGAACCAGGCCCGGCGGCTGCTCAACGACCTCGACTCCTACCGGGCTGCCACCGGGCAGAAGGAGGAGTCCGAGGAGCTGGTCGCACACGAGTGGCTGTCCGAGGTCTTCGGCCCCGTGGTGCGGTCGGTCCCGCGCGAGCTGCGGGGGAAGCTCGAGACTGCCGAGGTCTTCCACGAGGTCCTGGAGCACCGCTGGTTCCTCTCCGAGCAGGCGGGCTGCGAGGTGGGCCTGCTGGCCTCAGCGCAGGACTACGTCGCGACGGTGCTGCGACACAAGCCGGACGAGCGCGCGGTCGTGGCCGCGCTGGTGATCCCGTGACCGGTTTCGGTGTCGCGACGTCCGCCTACCAGGTCGAAGGAGCCGTCGACGTCGACGGTCGCGGCCCCTCGACCTGGGACGAATTCTGCACGCGTCCCGGGACCATCCTGGACGGGTCCGACGGCCGGACGGCCTGCGACTCCTACCACCGGTTCGGCGAGGACCTGGCGCTGCTCGTGGATCTCGGCGTCGACGCCTACCGGTTCTCCATCGCCTGGCCGCGCGTGCAGCCGAGCGGCTCGGGAGCTCCGAACGAGAAGGGGCTCGACTACTACGAGAACGTGGTGGATCACCTGCTGGCCAAGGGGATCCGGCCCTTTCCGACGCTGTACCACTGGGACCTCCCCCTACCGCTCGAGCAGGACGGAGGCTGGCCCGTGCGGGACACGGCGCTCCGGTTCGCCGAGTACGGCGAGCTGGTCGCCGACCGCCTGGGCGACCGGGTCGACACGTGGGCGACGCTCAACGAGCCCTGGTGCACGGCGCTCCTCGGTTATGCCGCGGGCGTGTTCGCTCCGGGTCGTCAGGAGCCCGCGCGCGGCTACGACGCCGTGCACCACCTGCTCCTGGGGCACGCGCTCGGTGCCGAGCGGATCCGGGCCGCCCACCCGGGCAGCCAGGTCGGGATCGTCCTCAACCTCACGACCGTGCGTACGGAGCCGCTGGGGGATCCGCGGGCCGCGGACGTCGTCGACGCGTGGCAGAACCGGGTGTGGCTCGACGCGCTGGTGGACGGCCGCTATCCCGACGTACTCGGGGACCCGACCGCCCTGCAAGCGGACGACCTCGCCGCCGTCCAGGGCTCCGCGGACTGGCTGGGCATCAACTACTACACGCCGTTCCGGATCGGTCCGCCCGTCGGCGACACCGGCGCGGTGGGTCAGGACGTCGACGCGTTCCCGGGTGCGCCGCCGTTCTCCTTCGCCCCGCGGGCGCCGCTCACGACGATGGGCTGGGAGGTGGACCCGCACGGTCTCGTCGAGGTGCTCCGGGCCACCGCCGCGCGCGCCCCCGGCGTCCCGCTGCGCGTCACGGAGAACGGCGGGGCGTTCGCGGACGACGCTGACCGGATCCGCTACCTAGAGGGCCACCTCGCTGCGCTGGAGAGCAGCGGGGTCGAGGTGCAGGACTACTTCGCGTGGTCGCTGATGGACAACTTCGAGTGGGCGCAGGGCTACACCCAACGCTTCGGACTGGTCTCGGTAGAGCCGGACACCTTGCGCCGGGTGCCGAAGGGCTCCTTCGACTGGTACCGCGCCTACATCGCCCGGCAGCGGTGACGCTGGAGGAGATCAGTGGCGGCCGTGAGCCGCGTCGATGGCTCCGGCCCGGGGCTGTCGTCCTGGTGCTGGCGCTCGTCGCCGGCTTCGCGGCTGACCGGCTGGTCCGCGACCACGAGCGGCGGGCCTTGCGCCGCTGTGTCGTCGAGGCGGAGTCCGACCTCGACGACCTCGCCTACCGGACAGCGGGGCTGGAGGTCTACCTCGCGTCGGCCGTGGACCGTCCGGACATCGCACCCTCGGTCCGCAGCAGCCTGAAGGGGATCGTGCAGGAGACTGTCCTTCGTGGGCTCCCGCCTCTGCAGCGGGATCAGACCCGCTGCACGTCGGTGCGGGTGTGGCACCAGGCGGCCCGCGATGCTCGGCGGTACTACGTCGCCTACCTGGACCTGCGGGTGAGCCAGATCGTGCGGGCGGTGAAGGACATCGATGAGCTCCATGTCGTCGTGCCCGACCTGCTGGCGGCCCGGGCCCGGGCCCGGGCCGCCCTCGCCGAGGTCGACGTTCGACTCAGCCCTTGAGGCCACCCGCGAGCAACCCGCGGACGAAGAAGCGCTGCAGCGCGAGGAACACCGCGACGGGGATCACCATCGAGATGAACGCGCCGGCGGACAGCAGGTGCCACGCGGTCCCCTGCGTGCCGCTCAGGTTGGCCAGCGCCACCGTGAGGGGGGCCACCTCCGGCGTACCCCCCGCGAAGGTGAGGGCGACGAGCAGGTCGTTCCAGACCCAGAGGAACTGGAAGATCCCGAAGGCGGCCAGCGCCGGGGTGAGCAGCGGCAGCAGCACCTGGAAGAAGATCTGCACGTGCTTGGCGCCGTCCATACGGGCGGCCTCGACCAGCTCGCGCGGGATCTCCCTCATGAAGTTGTGCAGCAGGAAGATCGCGAGCGGCAGCCCGAACATGGTGTGCGACAGCCAGATGGTCCAGAAGGAACCGGCCAGGTCGGCCTTCACGTACAGCGAGAGCAAGGGGATCAAGGTGACCTGGATCGGCACGATCTGCAGCGCGAACACGAAGACGAACAGCAGGTTGCGGCCTTTGAAGTCGATCCAGGCGAAGGCGTAGGCCGCGAGCGAGGCCAGGCAGATGGGGATGACCACCGCAGGGATGGTGATGACGGTGGAGTTGACGAAGAACGTCCCGAGCCCGCCGCCGTTGGAGCTGAGCGCCTCGCGGTAGTTGTCCAGGGTGAAGCTGGGGTGGGCGACGATGTTCCACCAGCCGTTGTCGTCGATGTCGGTCTTCGGCCGGAACGACGTCACCAGCAGTCCGAACGTCGGCAGGGTCCACAGGATCGCCAGGACGATCGCCGCGAGCGAGGCCCAAGGCGAGGTGAGCCGCTTGCGGGCGCCCTTGCTCGCCGCGCTGACCGCGGCGATGGCGGGTGTGCTGGTGACGGGCAGGACGGCTTCCCCGCTGGTGGCGCTCATCGTCCCTCCGAGGACCGCAGCTGACGGACGTTGTAGAGCACGATGGGGACGACCAGGACGAAGAGCAGCGTCGCGAGCGCCGCGCCCAGCCCCTGGTTGTCGGAGCGGAAGCTCTGCGAGTAGAACTCGTTGGCGACCACGCTGGTGTCGAACTGCCCGCCCGTCATGGTGCGCACGATGTCGAAGACCTTCAGCGTCCCGATCCCGATGGTCGTGAGAACCACGATCAGGGCCGGCCGGATGGTGGGGACGGTGACGTAGCGGAACATGCCCCACGCCCGCACTCCGTCGAGGCGAGCGGCTTCGACGATGTCCTCGGGGATCGCCTTGATCGCCGCCGACAGCACGGTCATGGCGAAGCCGGCCTGGATCCAGATCATCACGACCACCAGCAGGACGGTGTTGAGCGGTGAGTCGATGAGCCACTGGTGCGGCTTGAGCCCGAGCCAGACGAAGGCCTGGTTGAGCAACCCGATCTGCTTGATGCCGGGCTGGTCCGGACGGAACGCGTAGACGAACTTCCAGATGATGCTCGCGCCGACAAACGAGATCGCCATCGGCAGGAAGATGAGCGCCTTCGCCAGTGCCTCGACCCGTGCCTTGTCGACGAGGATCGCGTAGAGCAAGCCCACCGCCGTCGCGACGAACGGGGTGATGAGAACCCACAGCACGGTGTTGCGCAGCACGAGCCGCTTGTCCGGGTCGCCGAAGATGGTCGAGTAGTTGTCGATGCCGATGAACGCGTCGCCGGCGGCGTTGAAGAACGACTGGTAAATGGTCTTCAGGCCCGGGTAGACCAGCCCGACGGAGATGAGCGCGACCGTGGGAAGCAGGAAGACGGCCGCGACGACGCGGTCCCCGCGCCGGCCGGAGAAGCGGCTCGCGATCGCCAGGATGATGCCCACGACCGCGACGAACAGGCCGATCGCCTCGAGCATCGTGGCGAACTTGTGCGTGGTGCTCACGCGCTCACCCTTTCGCAGATCCGGGTGAGGGGCCAGGCGCGGCGCGCCTGACCCCTCCGTCCCAGTGCAGCTGCACGTGCGGCTGCTGCTTACTTAGGCCAGGACGCCTCGATCTTGTCGACCGTGTCCTTCGTGCTCTGGCCGGTGATCCACTTGGTCGCCTGCTTCCAGAAGGAGTTGGCGCCTACGGCCGACGGCATCGCGTCGGAGC
>JBHEMB010000234.1:0-8543 GCA_046262855.1 Mycobacteriales bacterium
GATGCCCTCGGTGATGACGACGGCCAGGCCGATCTCGGCGTCGATCGCCTCGATGACGGCGGCCTTGGCGAACGCCGGCGGCACGAAGATGACCGTGACGTCGGCGCCGGTCTTCTCGATGGCCTCGGCCACGGTCGCGAAGACGGGGATGCCGTCGACGTCGCTACCGGCCTTCTTCGGGTTCACGCCGCCGACGACGTTGGTGCCGGAGGCGACCATGCGACGGGTGTGCTTGGTGCCCTCGGACCCGGTGATGCCCTGGACGATGACCTTGCTCGCAGAGGTGAGGAAGATGGCCATTACGCAGCGCTCCCAGCAAGCTCGGCGGCCTTGTCGGCCGCGCCGTCCATGGTGTCGACGACCGTGACCAGCGGGTGCGCTGCCTCGGTGAGGATGCGGTGTCCCTCGTCGACGTTGTTGCCGTCGAGCCGGACGACCAGCGGCTTGGACGCCGCCGAGCCGAGCATCTCGAGTGCCTGCACGATGCCGTTCGCGACGGCGTCACAGGCGGTGATGCCGCCGAAGACGTTGACGAACACCGACCGCACGTCCTTGTCGGACAGGATGATCTCGAGCCCGTCAGCCATGACCTGCGCGGAGGCGCCGCCGCCGATGTCGAGGAAGTTCGCGGGCTTCACGCCGCCGTGCTTCTCGCCGGCGTACGCGACGACGTCCAGCGTGGACATCACCAGACCGGCACCGTTGCCGATGATGCCGACCTGGCCGTCGAGCTTCACGTAGTTGAGGTCCTTCGCCTTGGCGCGACCCTCGAGGTCGTCCGCCGCGACGATGTCGGCGTAGGTGTCGAAGACGTCCTTGTGCCGGAACTCCGCGTTGCCGTCGAGGGTGACCTTGCCGTCGAGGGCGAGGATCTGACCGGCAGGGGTCTTCACGAGCGGGTTGACCTCGACCAGCGTGGCCTCCTCCTCGACGAACACCTCCCAGAGCTGCTGCAGGACGCTGATGACCTGGTCGCGCACGTCGGCCGGGAAGCCGGCGGCGTCGGAGATCTCGGCAGCCTTTGCGGCGTCGCAGCCCACGATCGCGTCGACCGGCACCTTCGCGAGCGCCTCGGGGCGCTCCACCGCGAGCTGCTCGATCTCCATGCCGCCCTCGACGGACGCCATCGCGAGGTAGGTGCGGTTCGCGCGGTCGAGCAGGAACGAGACGTAGTACTCCACCTCGATGTCCGACGCCTCGGTGACGAGGACCTTGTGCACGATGTGGCCCTTGATGTCGAGGCCGAGGATGTCCTTCGCGCGGGCCTCTGCCTCGTCCGGCGTCTCGGCGAGCTTCACGCCGCCGGCCTTGCCCCGCCCACCGGTCTTCACCTGGGCCTTCACGACCACCGGCTTGCCGATCCGCTCCGCGGCGGCACGGGCATCGGCGGGGTTGTCGACGGTCTCGCCGGCAAACACCGGTACGCCGTGCTTGGCGAAGAGCTCCTTCGCCTGGTACTCCATGAGGTCCACGGGTGGGTCCTGTCAGATGGGGAATCGAGTCGCCCGAGAGTATCGACCGCAACGCCCCCGTTACGACGTGGGATCCGCCACACTGCGATCATGACCGCGCATCCGCGCCGTGCGATCACGCGCCGTGTCCTCGCCCTGCTCCTGATCACGCTCAGCGCCCTACCTGCGGGCGCCGAGACAGTGACGCGAAACACAGGGACGCACACCTTCACGACCAGTGACGCCCTGGTTACGGTCCTCGACGGACCGAGCGACACCCACGCGGCCACGCTCGACACCCGGCTGTACGTCCCCGACAACGCCACTGCCGCCCACCCGCAGCCCGCGATCCTGATGACCAACGGCTTCGGGCTGAACAAGCTCAGCGGCGAGGTCGTGTCGATGGCGACGTTCCTGGCAAGGCACGGCTACGTGGTGCTCACCTACACGGCGCAGGGCTTCGGCAAGAGCACCGGCTGCATCACGCTGCAGAGCCGGACGTACGACGTCAAGGACGCGATGCAGCTCATCACGAAGGTGCTGGAGCCCAAGGCCTTCGTAAAGAAGGACGCCAGGGGTCCCTTGGTCGGCACGGTCGGCGGCTCGTACGGCGGCGGCATCCAGGCCAACCTCGCGGAGCGCGACCCGCGGATCAGGGCGATCGTCCCGAGCCGCACCTGGAACGACCTGCAGTACTCCCTCGACCCGAACAACTACGTCGTCCCGGGCGACCCGACCGGCTTCAGCCACGCCCTGAGCCATCAGGGCGTCTTCAAGCTGGAGTGGACCTCGCTGTTCTTCGCCTCCGGGGCAGCCGGGCCGATCGGCGGCCTCCCGCCCAACGGGCAGCAGCAGGGCACCTGCCCACAGGACAAGCTCACCACCGGCGACTACGCCGGGACGGTCTGCACCGGCTATCACCTGCCACTGTGCGAGACCTACGCCAAGCTCGCGGCCACCGGCGACCTCGACGCGGCCGGCAAGGCACTCGTCGCGGACTCCTCCGCCACCACGGAGATGACCAAGCTGCGCGTCCCGACGCTGCTCACCCAGGGCCAGAGCGACACCCTGTTCAACCTCAACGACGCCGTCGCCACCTACACCGCCCTGAAGCGGCAAGGCGTGCCGGTGCAGATGATCTGGAACTCCGGCGGCCACGGCGGGTACGACTCGCTGCCAGGCGAGTGCGAGGTGTACGGCAGAGGCACCGGCGGCGCGGGGTACCGCGGCCTCGACGACTGCTACCTCACGCTTCGGACCTTGGCGTTCTTCGACCACTGGCTGAAGGGCAAGCCGGACCACAGCCCAGGCTTCACGTGGTACCAGGACTGGGTGCCCTACAAGGGATCCGGGCCCAGCAACCAGTACGGCAGCGCACCTGCCTTCCCTGCCGGTACGCCGACGACCCTGACGCTGTCCGGCACGAACGCGCTCGTCCGGACCGCCGCCACCTCCGCGTCGGTGAACCTCCTCAACCCGGCAGGTGGCCTGCCCAGCGGCTACACGGAGACCTCGAACTTCAGCGGACCGGACAGCAACCCGAACCTGGCCCAGCCGCCCACCGACGTGCCCGGCCAGGCCGCCGCGTTCACCGGGCCGGCGTTCGCGACACCGACCGACGTCGTCGGCGTCCCGACACTGCGCGTGAAGCTGTCGCACGTGGCGCCGACCGATCTCATCGTCTTCGGCAAGGTCTTCGACGTCGCGCCGGGTGGCACCGCGACCCTCGTCCACCGACTCCTTGCGCCGGCGCGCATCCCGTCGAGCGCCCTGTCGCGGCCGGTGACGATCAAGCTCCTCGGCTTCGCGCACCGCTTCGACAAGGGCCACCGCCTGCGGCTCGACCTCGCGACCACTGACCTGACGTCGTACAACAACAAGGTCCCCGACGTGATCACGGTGACGACCGGGGCCGGAAGCACCCTGACCTTCAACACGCTCCGCCCGACCGCGTCCGACGTCGCGCACCCGGCGTCCCGGCCGCCGGTGCGTTCGGGCGGTAGACCGCTCCCGAGCACCGGGCTCAGCGTCGCCGTGCCCCTCGTCGCGCTGGTGCTCATCGGCGGAGCGCTCTACCTCCGCCGGCGGCGCTGAGCCACATCATCCGCTGCCACGGGGGCAAGATCGAGCTATGACGAACCCCGTTGCCCCTCGCCCCGGCCTCGACCTCGAGTACCCGCTGTCGCTCGGCGTGTACGACGACTACGCCCAGGCGCAGCGGGTCGTCGACTACCTCTCTGACCACGAGTTCGAGGTCAGCAACCTCGCCATCGTCGGCACGGACCTCAAGTCCGTCGAGCGCGTCACCGGACGTCTCACCCGCGGCCGGGTGGGAGCCGCGGGCGCCGCCTCCGGCTTCTGGATGGGCTTGTTCGTCGGAATCGCCTTCGCCTTGTTCAGCTCCTCGGGGCAGGGCGGGTTCCTGCTGACCACGCCGCTGCTCGGCGCGGTCTTCGGCCTCGTCTACGGGCAGATCGGCTACTCCGCCCTCACCCGCGGCGGCGCCCGCGACTTCGCCTCGGTGACGCAGGTGGTGGCGACGAAGTACGAGGTGCTCGTGGAGCACAAGCTGGCCGAGCGGGCCCGGGCGATGATCGCCGAGCTGCCCCAGTACTAGCCCTGGACCGCGGTCCCGACGTTGTCCCGGACCCACTGCACGATGGCGGTCGGCGACGCCCCCGCGGTGAAGATCTTGGTGACGCCCGCGGCCTCGAGCTGCGGGATGTCGTCCTCGGGAATGTTGCCGCCACCGAAGACGACCACGTCGTCGGCGCCGCGCTCGCGCAGCAGGGCGACCACCCGCGGCAGCAGCGTCATGTGCGTGCCGGACAGGATCGACAGCCCGACGGCGTCTGCGTCCTCCTGCACGGTGGTCTCGACGATCTGCTCGGGCGTCTGGTGCAAGCCCGTGTAGATGACCTCCATGCCCGCGTCGCGCAGCGCACGGGCAACCACCTTCGCGCCCCGGTCGTGCCCGTCGAGACCGGGCTTGGCGACCACCACGCGGATCCGCTGAGTCATCCTGGGAGAGTACGACCCCGTGAGCAGCGACTGGCGCGAGCCCCTCCTCGCCGGCGCGGCACTGCTCGACGTGCCCGTCGCGCGCCGCGACCCGGCGAGCTGGCCGGGCTACCTCCCCGAGCCCTCCGTGCGGGCCTTCGTGCTCGCCGGGGCCGGCGCCGTCGCGGCGGCCTGGGACTTCAGCGTCCAGGGCGGCTCGTACGGCGAGGACGATGCTGCGGTCTTCGCAGCCGCCGTCGACAAGGCGGTGGAGCTGCACGTGCCGCTCGTGACCCTCGTGCGCTCGGGCGGCACCCGCCTGCAGGAGGGGATGGCAGCGCTCGTGGGGATCCCTCGCGCGCGCTTCGCTCTTCGAAGGCTCGCCGACGCCCACCTGCCGCACCTGTCCGTCGCCGACGCCCCCACCACGGGCGGGGTGTGGATCTCGATCGCCTCCGCGGCCGACCTGCGGGTGGCCGTGACCGGCGCGACGGTCGGCTTCGTGGGACCCCGGGTCGTGGAGGCGTTCACCGGCGAGCTGCCCGGCCCCGACAGCCACACCGCTGAGAGCGCCTGGGCGACCGGCCGCGTCGACGAGGTGCTGTCTCGCGAAGGCGCACTCAGCTGGTTGCAGGGCGCGCTGCGCACCTGGACCCCGGACCTCCGCGCACCTGCACGCCCGCCCGCCCGCCACCAGCAGACGCAACGTGGTGGCTGGGCGCAGGTGCTCGCGACCCGCGACCGGACCATCAGTGGACGGGACCTGCTGCACGGGCTGCTGACCGACCCGCTGCCGTTGCGCGCTCCGCACGGCGACACCACCGTGACCGCTCTGGTCGGCCGGCTGCAGGGGCGTCCGCTCGTCGGCGTCGCGGTCGCTTCCGAGCTGGGCGGGCGTCCGACGCCCAACGGCTTCCGGCTTGCCGCCCGGGCCTACGCGCTCGCCGGCCGGCTCGACCTGCCGGTGCTCAGTCTCGTCGACACTCCCGGGGCCGACGCGTCGCCGCGGGCCGAGAAGGACGGCATCGCCCAGGCGATGGGCGAGGCACTGGACGCCCTGCTCGGCTGCCCGTCGCCGACGCTCGCCCTCGTGCACGGCGAGGGCGGCTCGGGAGGGGCGCTCGCGGCGGCGGCGGCCGACCGCGTGCTCGTCACCGACCGGTCGTACTTCGCGCCCATCGGGCCCGAGGGTGCGACGGCAGCGCTGCGGCGGCCCCGCGAGGAGTGCGCCGAGCTGATGCGCATCACGCCCGGCGACCTGCTCCGACTGGGGTTCGCCGACGCGCTCGCCGAGCCTTCCGACGTACCCGGTCATCTGGACGAGCTGGTGCGAACGGGGCGTGCCGAACGGCTGGCGCTGCGCGCCGCCAGGTGGTCAGGTCCGTTGCCCGGCCGTGTCTGAGGTGTGTTTCGGCCCGCGCTGGAGAAAGGGTCGCCTATGGTTCCGCACGTGGTCGACCCCCGCCCCCGACTGGCCCGCGTTGCGCGCACGACGCAGCGCGGTGTGAGGACGATCTGCACGCCCGCGGGCCTGAGGGGGACCGCGACAGAGGTCGCGTGGATCACGGCGCACGGCGCGCTCTACCCGTTCGGGCTGAGCACCGAGAAGCGCCGGGACAAGGCCCGCGAGGAGCTCGACCGGTTCACGCTCGGCGACCTGCCGCCGCTGCAGCGCGGGCTTCTCATGGGCGACGTGGTCGCCGCAGGCACGCCGATCGTGCTGGTGCACGGGCTGGTGGACAACCGCTCGATCTTCGCCCTGCTGCGCCGGGCGCTTCGTCGCCGTGGCTTCGGGCGGGTCATGACGCTGAACTACAGCCCGCTGACCCAGGACGTGCGCACCGTCGCGGAACGCCTCGGCGCCCTCATCGAGCGCACCTGCGAGGAGACCGGGTACGAGCGGGTGCACGTGATCGGGCACTCCCTCGGAGGGCTGATCGCGCGGTACTACGTGCAGCGACTCGGGGGTGACGCCCGCGTGCACATGCTGTGCACGCTCGGGTCTCCGCACGCGGGCACCTGGGCGGCCCGGCTCATCCCCCAGCGCATCGTCCGGCAGCTCCGTCCCGGCTCCGAGCTGCTCCAGGAGCTCGAGGCTCCCGCCCCCGGGATCCGGACCCGCTTCGTGGCCTTCTGGAGCGATCTCGACCAGCTCGTGGTGCCGAAGCGGTCCGCCCGCATCGACCACCCGGACCTGTCCGCCCGCAATGTGCTGCTGCGTGGGGTCGGGCACATGAGCCTGCCCATCGACGGCCGGGTCGTGCGCGAGATCGCGGCGCTGCTGGCGCACCTCGACGAGCACGGCAGCACCCTGACGCCGGGGGTCTCGAACATCACGGAGGCGACCCCGGCCAGCCCGGCCGCGGCCCCCGGATTTGTCGAAAAGAGCGCTGTTCGGATAACGTTGCGGTAACGGGCCACCTCCCACGAGGTGGCCTTCGCGTGTCGGCTCCTCCCCCACCAGCCCCATCCAGCCCGCCGGCGCGCAGGACCGACGACCGGAGCCTTCACCCGTGCCGCCCGCCCTTGCCGCCCCGCGCCGCAGCCCCATGATCGCGCGCGTCCTGCTCCTGAGCGCCTGCGCGCTCGGCCTCGCCGGGCTCGCAGGCCCCGCGCAGCACCCGTCGAGCCAGCGGCTGTCCGCCGCGTCGACGATGGCCACCAGCATCGAGATCGAGCCGCGTGCACCGCACACCGTGGCCGCCCCCACCGCCGTCGTCGCCCAGCGCGCGAGCCGGTCCCGCAGGGTGGCCCCGGCCAAGAAGCACGTCGTCCGCAGGAGGCTGTGGGTGGCGCCGAACCCAGGCGGGGTCGTCAGCCCGTTCGGCATGCGCTGGGGTCGGCTGCACAAGGGCCTGGACTTCGGGGCGGGCTACGGCAGCCCGATCGCCGCGGCCGGCGACGGAGTGGTGGCCGGGAGCGGGTACCTCAGCGGCGAGAGCGGCTACGGGCTGATCACCGTCATCCGGCACAGCAACGGCTTCTACACCGCCTACGCCCACCAGTCGCGGTCCTTCGTGCACGCCGGCGAGCACGTGACCGCCGGCGAGCTGATCGGCCTGGTGGGCTCCACGGGGCACTCGACCGGCCCGCACCTGCACTTCGAGGTCCGCACCTTCGAGGGCGGCGGTCAGATCAACCCGCGGCCGTGGCTGCGGGCCCGCGGCGTCTACGTCTGAGCGCTCTGAGCATCGCTGCCATCAGCAGCAGGGCGGCCGCCGGAAGCAGCGCCGGCAGCCCGGTGGCGGCCAGCTGGCCTCCTGACGAGGGTCGCTGCGCCCTCGGCGGGGCCGCGGTAGCCGCTGCCACGTCGTACACGTCCTTGCCGAACGGCACCAGGCCGGCCGCACCGGCGTAACCGAGGTGTCCGCGCCCGTCGCTGCCAGGGATGGTCGTCGTGGCACCGATCCGGTAGAGGTCCTCGAGGCTGCGCAGCAGCGAGTAGTGGTTGTAGGGCACATCGCTGACGGTGCCCGGCCGCACGAACCGCTTGGAGACGACGACGGTGCCGATGCGCCCACCGCCCGGTCCGACCTGGCCAGGCGCGGGGGTGTTCGGGCCGGTGGGCTCGGCGCAGCAGGAGGTCGCGCCGGCCGGGGTGCCGATGTCCCCTGACTCGTCGAGGGTGACGATGATCAGGCCGTCCCGCTGGTAGGCCGGGCTGGCCTGGATCTGCGGGATCACCTTGCGCAGGAACCGGTCGGCGGCGTACAGACCGCCCTGGTTGTTCTTGCCCTCGTAGTTCTTGCCGGCGCAGGTGGCGTCGTGGGCGTCGTCGCAGAGGTTCGGCGTGATGAAGCTGAAGTTCGGCGTCGTCGCGACCGTCCGAAGGTCGGCGAACAGCTTCGGCAGCGGCACGACGTTCGCCCGGCAGGCGGGTGTGTCGATGATCGAGTGGAAGTAGATGAACGGGTTGTGGCGCCCGGCGTACTGGTCTCCGACCTCGGCGCTCTGGGTGTGGTCCGCCGAGCCGAGGTCTGGATGGCGGCAGCCCGTCTTCATGTCTTCCATGTAGCCCTTCCAGCTGAGGCCCTTCGCCTCCAGCTGGTTCGCGATCGTCTTCACCTGTGCCGGATAGACGCAGCCCATGCC
>JBHEMB010000235.1:0-3096 GCA_046262855.1 Mycobacteriales bacterium
CCGGTGAGGTGTGCACGTAGTAGAAGGTGGACTCGAAGGTCGCGTGGCCCATGTAGCGGGACAGGTAGGGCAGCAGCGCCGTGACGTCGCGGCCCTGGGCCATCCACCGTTCGAGGTTGGCGTAGGCGAAATGATGCCGGAAGTCATACGGCCGCGGCTGGGTGCCGTGCACCGGACGTGGCAGTTCGGCGTGGTCCCAGATCCGCCGGAAGGTGGTGCCGACGCTCGCAGCGGTGACGGGGTTGCCGGCGGCGGAGATGAAGAACGTCCGGCGTCCCGGGAAGTCGCGGCGCGAGTGCTGATCGCAGGCGGTGAGGACCTGGCTCACCTGCTCGGTCAGCGGCTGCCGGCGGCTGCGGTGGCCCTTGGACCACAGGACGTCGAGGTGCCTGCCGTGCAGGTCGACCTGCTCGGGGAGCAGGGCGCGGGCCTCGCCGGTCCTGAGCCCGCAGGAGTGCATCAAGGTGAAGAACGCGGTCGCCTGCCACCGCCAGGGTGAGGCCGCCTCCAGGTGCGTGGCGGCGCCGAAGAACTGCTCGATCTCCTCGGTGCTGAGCAGGTAGGGGTGGGCCGGCACGAACGGGGCCTTCCACCGGTCGGACAGCACGTAGGCGTCGGTGTGGCCGTTGATCTGCAGCCAGCGGCCGAAGTCGCGGATGTAGGACATCCAGGATCGACACCGGCCGGACCGGGTCAGCTGCTCGAGCACCCAGCCCTCGACGGTGTCTCGGTCGAACACGGTCCGGCGGTGCTGCGCGCAGTAGGCGTCGAACTGGTGCAGGTACCAGATCCGGGAGGTGCCGTAGCAGCCCATCCGCTGCTTGAACTCCAGGTACCGGTCCAGCTGTGGCGCGAAGGCGCTGCTGAAGGGGTCGGCGGTCATGACCGGGCACCGCCTGGCACGGGCAGCACACACTGGAGCAGCCGGGCGTCATCGACGCTCAAGTAGAGGTTCGCCGACTCCGGGCTGGCGTGACCCAGCACCGCCGAGATCGTCGGCAGCGGGACGGCTGCCCGGAGCAGCCGGGAGGCGGCGCTGTGCCGCAGCCGCCGGGTGCCCGCCTTCCCCGCGCTCACCCCAGCCCGACGGAACACCTCGGCCGTCACCCGGTGGATCGCCGCGTGGTCAGCGAACCGGATGTGCGGGGCCTTGGAACGCAGGAACACGTGATCGTCGAAGGAGTGCGGCCGGTCCTGCAGGACGTACTCGGCGAGCTTGCTCAGCACCAGAGCTGGCACCGGCAAGGTCAGCGGGTTGTGTGTCTTCTGCTGAACGATCCCGAGCGTGGCGGACCGCCAGTCGATGTTCGACAGGCGCAGCTCGATCAGGTCGCAGGCCCGCAGCCCGGTGGTCAGGGCGAGCAGCGTCACTGACGCGTCGCGGGCGCTGACCTGCCCTGCGACGCAGGCCTGGACGACCCGCTGCTGGTCCTCGTCACTGAGTACCGACAGGAGGGGGTGGGACCGTTTCACCCGGGCCAGGGTCACCGCCTGGACCAGATCCGGCCGGGCTGTGAACTTCAGGAACGGGCGGAAGTTCGACACCAGCCAGAACAGCGAGGACCTGGCCCACCGGTCCGACAGCGATTCCAGGAACGCGAGCACGCTGGCGCCGTCGGCCGCGTCCAGCTGGTCGGTTCCGCGGGACTCCAGGAAGTTGGAGGTAGCCGCGGGCGACCCGGCCGTAGGCGTCGCGGGTAGCGGGTGCCAAGCCACGCTCCGCCATCTCGGTCTCCCACGCGGCGCTCAGCGCGGTGAACTCCCGCGACTCCGGCCGGGCGCCTCCGCCGCCACGGCCTCGGGTCGACAGGTCGACCCGACCGGTGTTCAGGTAGGCGTCGAACACGGTCACCAGTCGGCGGTAGTCGAACCTTCGCTGCGCGCTGAACTGGCCAGTGCGCGGGCTGACCGTCAGGGCCGCGAAAGCGGCACCCAGCGACGGCGTGTAGACCCCGCCGCGCTCGTCGACGAACCTCGCCAACGCTTTGATCGTCTTCTCGTACTGGCCGATCGTCGAGTCCTTGTAGCCCGCCGCTCGAAGCTCAGCTACCACTGTCTCTGCGATTTGACTGACCGTCGCATCCATCACCGTCTCCCTTGTCGAGGCATTGGGACACGACGGACGCAACCACGCGACGAGCACTTCGTTAAGCCGAGGAATCAGCCGGAGAACCCTTCAGGCGCAGGCGAAAGCACGATTCCTCGGCTTAACGGCGACCTCGGCGTAATCGCTGTTAAGCCGAGTTCGGCTTAACGCGGACGCCGAGTCGCAATACACGTCGATTCGCTTCACCGAGCACCTCGAGCTGGAGGACATCCGCCCGTCGATCGGGTCGGTCGGCGACGCGTATGACAAGGCGCTCATGGAGAGCGTGATCGGGCTCTACAAGACCGAGTGCATCCGCACGACGGTCTTCCACTCCGGCGCCTACAGGCAGCTGTCCGATGTCGAGTGGGCGACCGCGGGATGGGTCGACTGGTACAACAACCGGAGGCTGCACAGCAGCCTGGACTACCTCCGCCCCGAAGAGTTCGAGCAAGCCCATTACGCGGCGATCAACCGACAGCCGCAACCCGCATAGGAGCGGCAGAGAACCTGGGGCGCTTCACCAGCCTCTCACTCGTCGTCAGACTCTCAAGCGAGATGGACCGAAAATCGGGGGGCCGCACACCCTTACGGAGCGGGGCTGCAGCGACCGTTCGCCCTCAACGACGAGCGTCGGGACTCATCCACAGGATTGTCGCCGGCGCCCCATGCAGCGCTCTGCGGGTCTGAAACGGAAGGGGGCCAACGGCCGAAGCCCGTGCAGGAAACGAGAACCGCACCGAGGCGACCCGGACCGACCTCACGGAACTGCGCCGGATTCACGAGAGGCTCGATTCGCTGGAGCGACCGGGCAGCCAAGCGAAACTCAGACGGTCCGGACGCCGGAGCGGCGTCCCTCGTGACGGCGTCGGATGCCATTTCGGTCATCGTCATGAACCGACGGAAGGCTCGAATGACAGCCCGCGCATTCGTCGATAGGGCGCGGACCGCGACCTGCGCCGATGTCACACCGATGTCACACGCCGCGCTATTCTCGACCTGTCCAGACC
>JBHEMB010000236.1:0-9192 GCA_046262855.1 Mycobacteriales bacterium
GGCCTTACCGGCGTCGGCGAGACCCGGATGCTCAGCCACACCGAAGCACTCAAGGGCTACCTCGCCGAAGCAGCGGTGAACCATGTCCTCGGCAGCGACCCGTTCGACATCGAGTCGCTCGTCCAACGGATGAAGTACGGCGACTACGGCCGCTCCGGCGAGATCGTGATGTCCGGCATCGCCTGCGTCGAGATGGCCTGCTGGGACATCGTCGGCAAGGCCCTGGGCCAGCCGGTGTGGCGGCTGCTGGGCGGAAAGGTCCGCGACAAGGTCAAGGCGTACGCCAACGGCTGGTACACCGTCGAGCGCACCCCCGAGGAGTTCCACGCAGCCGCGCGCCGGGTCACCGCCCGTGGCTACCAGGCGCTCAAGGTCGACCCGTTCGGCCCTGGCCGCTGGGAGCTCGACCGAGCCGAGACAGTCCGGTCGGTGTCGCTCGTCGAAGCCATCCGCGACGCGGTCGGACCGGAGGTCGACATCCTCGTGGAGATGCACGGCCGGTTCGCGCCGCACGAAGCCGTGCGCCTGGCGCAGCTCCTCGAGCCGTTCGACCCGGCCTGGGTCGAGGAGCCGGTCCCGCCGGCCAACCTGAAGTCCCTGGCCAAGGTCGCCGAGCGGACGACGCTGCCCATCGCTACGGGCGAGCGGATCCACGACCGCATCGAGTTCCGGGAGCTGTTCGAGCTGCAGGCGGCCGACATCATCCAACCCGACCTGGGACACATCGGCGGCATCCTCGAAACCCGCAAGCTCGCCGCAACAGCAGAGACGCACGACGTGCTCGTCGCGCCGCACAACGTCGCCGGCCAGGTGCTCACCGCCGCCAACCTGCACGTCGCGGCTTGCACCCCGAACTTCAAGATCCAGGAGTACTTCAACGACTTCGCCGACGAGCACGTCAAGCAGGCGGTGACCGGCCTCCCGCCCGTCGTCGACGGCTTGTTCGAGCTGCCGACCGGTGCCGGCCTCGGCGTGGAGCTCGACGTCGACTTCGTCGCCGAGCACCCCCCGACCGGGGCGCACTTCGACCTGCACGCCGAGGACTGGCACAAGCGGGAGGTCGCACTGCGCACCAGCCCTCGATGAAGGCAGTGCGCCTGGACCGTCCTGGGGACGTGCAGGTCCTCGACCTGCCCGATCCCAAGCCGGCCGAGGACGAGGCCCTGATCGCTGTCGCGTACGCAGGCATCTGCGGCTCCGACGTCGACCTGCTCACCGGCCGCAGACCTGCGCCTTACGTGCGCTATCCCGTCGTCCCCGGTCACGAGTGGTCCGGCACGGTGCTCGCCGTCGGTGCACACGCGGACGCTGGACTGGTCGGTCGGAAGGTCGTTGGGCGCGGCTTCGTGGCCTGCGGCCACTGTCCCGCGTGCCTGCTCGGAGACGAGGTGCTCTGCGCCGCCGACTACGACGAGGTGGGGTTCACGCGACCCGGGGCCTGGGCCGAACAGCTCGTCATCCCGGCCCGCCAGCTGCACGTGCTCACCGACGAAGCGGACCTGCGAGCGGCCGCTGGTCTCGAGCCCGCCGCGTGCGCTGCCGATGCCATCCTGCGAGCCGGTGTCACGGCGGGGCAGCGGATCGCCGTAGTCGGTGCCGGCACGATTGGCTGCCTCGCGATCCAGATGCTTCGCGGCCTGTCACCCGCGGAGCTGCTGGTCGTCGAACCCCACGAGGGACGCAGGGACATCGCCGCGCGCTGTGGCGCAACCCGGTCCGTCGACCCCACAGAGCTGGGGCACCTCGCCGAGCGGTACGACGTCGTCATCGAGGCCGCGGGTGCCCGCACCTCCGCCACCGATGCGGTCACACTCGCGCGTCGCGGTGGCTGCATCGTCCTGACCGGCATTCCGGAACCGACGGCGACGCTGCGGGTCGAGACAGTCGTCAGCAAGCGGTTGTCGATCCACACGGTCTTCGGTGCGCGACCGGCCTCGTGGCAGTTCGCCGCGGCTGCCTTCGCCGCGGGCGAGCTCGACCCGAGTCTGCTGGTCACCCACGTGCTGCCTCTCAGCGAGGCGGCGAGGGGACTGCAGCTGCTGGTAGACGGCCGCGACCTCACGGGCAAGGTCCTGCTCTCAACAGCATCGAGCGCCAGCCGGCATCCGACCCTGTCCGCCGGTCCGCGCCTGCCTTGATCGACGGGGAGGTAAAGCACTTTGACGGGCGTGTCAAAGCGCGTTGATGCCCCGTTGATCACCGGTCCCTCTCGCCAGGGGTGCTGTTGTGCGGGGATGGCGTCAGACACGCCGGCGCGTCATGACGCGGATCCCGCAGAAGCCAGGCGGCGGCCAACTGTAGGACGCCTGCATACGGCGTCGAGTCCGCAGTGGCGAGCCAGTTGTGGCTCGATGCGGACAACGGCTTCGCCGTCAACCCGCCGTGGGGGTACGTCGACAACGACCCGAGTGTCTACGCGTACCCGGCGTACTCCGACGCCATGGGTGTGTGGGACCTGATCGATGCCATCAAGTCCATCAGTGCGTAGCCGCCGGGGCCGGCAGCCACCCTGTGCCCACGTCCGACGGTGCTCAGATCGGGACCGGGGCGAGATGATCTCGACCATCGGTGTTCGGTCAAGCAGCCCCTACCCTCGCTAGATGGCCGATGCTGACGGCGACGAGGAGCCCGTTCCGGGGCTCGACCCATGGGCCGACGCTGAGCGTCCACAAGTGCTGTACGCCGTGGACGTTGATGGCGAGCTGTTCCACCTGCGACCGGGTCGCCATGGCGGTACCGACTACGAGTGGGTCACCGGGCCCCACGAGGGTTATGGGTTCGGGACGAGCGCCAGCCCGGACCTACCAGTGGAAGCCCACCGGCAGAGCATCCGCGGTTTCCTCGCGATGATCGACCCGGCAACGGGCTACATCGCCGAGGACTAGCTCCACGTCGCTTCGGCACCCGCGGTCCTCGCCAACACCGGCCGCGGCTGTGCGCGCAGGTACTACGGGGCTGTACCTATGAACGCGATCGCGCGCGCGTGCGACCGGAACCGGTCGGCTTCACCCCAGCGTCCGGCTCACTGATCTCGGACCACACCGCATCCAGGGAGAGGCCGAGGACATCCGCGATGGCCGCGATGGTCGGGAAGGCAGGGGTGGCAATCCGCCCGGTCTCGATCTTCCGGAGGGTCTCCGGCGAGACGCGCGCATCCAGCGCGGTCACGAGCATCGAGCGCTCGCCCCTGGCTCGACGCAGCAGCGCACCGAGGCGCTTGCCGCGCTCGACCTCCGCGGGAGTGAGCGGCACCCTGACCATGCCTCCGATTCTAGTACCGGGATTTTGTTACCGGTATAGTTATCGCACACGAGAAAGGCGCCGCATGATCGAGATCCTCGACCCCACGGCACTGCCGCGAGCGAAGGATGCCGGTGCCCTGGTCGCTGGCATCCTGCAGACGCTCAAGAGCAGAAGCGCAGTAGGGACGAATCTGCAGGACATCGACCGGTGGGCCGAAAGCATGATCGCCGCGGCAGGGGCGCAGTCCTGCTACGTCGACTACGCGCCGTCCTTCGGACGCGGGCCGTTCGGGCACTACATCTGCACGTCAGTCAACGACGCCGTACTCCACGGGCTGCCCTACGACTACCAGCTTGCGGATGGCGACCTCCTCTCGCTCGACCTCGCCGTGTCCAAAGAAGGAGTCGTCGCAGACTCGGCCATCAGCTTCATCGTCGGCGACTCCCAGCCCCCGGGGAGCGTGGCCATGATCCGCGCGACCGAACGCGCGTTGCGCGCAGGGATGGCCGCTGCCGGACCAGGGGCGCGCATCGGCGACATCTCCCATGCCATCGGCTCGGTCCTCAGCGAGGCGGGCTATCCGATCAACACCGAGTTCGGAGGTCACGGAGTCGGCTCGACGATGCACCAGGACCCGCACGTTCCGAACACGGGGCGTCCCGGTCAGGGATACAGATTGCGTCCCGGGCTGCTGCTCGCGTTAGAGCCATGGGTCATGGCGGACACCGCCGACCTCGTCACCGATGCCGATGGCTGGACCCTGCGAAGTGCGACAGGCTGCCGGACGGCACACAGCGAGCACACGATCGCCATCACCGCGGACGGGGCCGACATCCTCACCGTGCCGACAGGCTGAGCCAGCGCGTCTTGGGTGACCGGACACGGACGGTGGGTCCCAGCCGTCCGCCGTGGCAACGACGGGCGTCAGCGCTGGGTGTTGAGGGCCACCGCTGAGCGGATGAGTGCCTTTAGGGCGCGCTTGTCGATCTTGTCGCCCTCCTTGATGTCGATGGCGCGCCGAACCTTGCCCTCGAGGCTGGAGTTGAACAGTCCGGACGGGTCCTCCAGCGACGCGCCCTTGAAGAAGGTCAGCTTGACCACGCTCTTGTAGACCTCACCGGTGCAGATGCCACCGTCGTGCGACCAGACCGGGACGCCGGGGCTCGTGGCCTTGGCCCACTTCCACTCCTCGACGATGTCGGGGTCGGCCTCCTTGACGATCTCCCGGACCGCCCGGAGCGTTTCGCCGCGCCAGTCGTCGTACTCCTTGATCCGGTCGTCGATGCGCTGAGATGCGTTTTCGTCTGCCACGAGGCAGACCCTATTGCGCCGGTCAGGCCATCGCCGCGAGCACGGCCATGCTGGCGAGTCCCGGCTCGAGGTTCTGCCGGAAACGCTGCGCCGCGGCCGCGACCTCGGCTGAGCCGATCAGCTCCGGGGGTACCCGAGACGGGTTGAGGGCAACGCCATCCGCCCACGCCTTGAGGCCAGGATCGGAGTTGAACGCCATGGATGCCCGGGTCCCGAGCAGCTGCATCGCTGTCCATGACGTGGGTGTGTCGGGGTACGGCGACGGCGGGCACAGCCGGTTCTTCTCGTCATCGTCGGCGATGCTGGCCTCCGCGTGGCCGGCGAGCGCAGCACCGAAGCAGGGGAACCCGGCCCGGATCGGTTGCAGGGTGATCGCACCCGGCGCCCAGATCGGCACCAGTGGCCGGTACTGCAGGCCGGGCGCCGCGCAGTGCACGACCACGGCATCCTTCGCGATAGCGACGTCACCCTAATCGAGGACCATCCGGCCCGGCTCGACGTGCTGGACGTGCCCGAGCCGGACGACGTCCTCGACCGTGCGCAGCCGGTCGAGCTCCCACTGGGCAAGCGTCGGCGCCTTCGCCATGGTGGGAGTCACCGACCGGTCGATCCGCAGCATCACGCCCGCGTCCTCCAGACGCAGGAACAGGTCGTCCGGAGAGGTCGCTGCGGCCGCCGCTGCGAAGGTGTCGGCGGCCATCCCGAGGAAGATCGCGGGGTCGGGTTGCACCACGGCCCGGTTCAGCATCCACGGGTCGCGGGGCCGCACCCAGCGGATGGCGCCGGGATCGACTCCGTTGTCGAGCAGGCAGATGCAGGCATCGGTGGCGGTCTTGCCCGACCCGACGACCACGTACTGCGAGGGCGCGCCGCCGAGCCTCACCAGCTCGTTGACGGGCACCACGTGCGTGCCGTCGGCGACACCGAAGGGCGGCGGCGTCCCTGAGGGGATGCGGGGCGCCAGGTAGGTGGCGTCAACGACGCCGCGTCGCGCGCGGACCTCGTACCGCTTTCCCGAGAGCCGCGAGACGAACTGACCCTCGCCGACATAGTCACAGCTCGGGTAGAAGGTCACCTTGCCGGATCCGATCATCCGCTCGCGCAGGACGCGGGCGTAGTACGCGCAGATCTCTGGGGCCGTCGCGCGCTCGTGCAGACCGGCCTCAGGCCCCTCCTGCTGGACGCGGCCCCCGCCGAGCAACGTCGACGCCACGCCGTAGAACGCAGATGCCTGATGGAGCCGGACGAACGGGTACGCGTCCAGCCAGTGGCCACCGACCCCATGCCGCCTGTCGAGGAGCACGACGCTGACGTCAGCCCGATCGACCAACGCATCGGTGAAGGCCATCCCCGCCGCACCCGCGCCGACGACCAGGTAGTCGGCCTCCAACACCCCTGTCACGCGACCATGCTGGTGCCCGCGCAGGAGAGGGTCAACACGAACCGCCGAGGCTCAGGTGTTCGGAGCGGTGGCGAGTCTCAGCACCGTCGAACGGATCCCTGCGGCCAGATCCGAGAAGAACCCACCCTTCGACTGGTCGAAGATGCCGTCGACGCTCGACCCGAGAGTCAGCAGCAGCAAGGCTTGGTCATCCCTGTGGAGCGGGATGGAGAGCAGGGCGGCGACCCCCTGCTCGCGCAGGAGGTGGTCGACCAGCGAATCCCGATCAGCCCCGACGGAGACCGACGCCATCTGCCCTTGCCCGAGCGTGTCGAGGACGGCCGTCACGATCGGCGAGATGGTTGCGGACACCTGCGTGCCGGCCTCGAACGCGCTGTCACTCATCGACCACGCAGCCAAGACGGTCACCTCTGCGGCACCGACGGGATGCGAGGCGATGCTCGCGTGGAAGAGCAGCAGCGGTGAGCGCAGCGGGCCGACGATGGCGTTCAGCGCGCTCTCGAGGTCCTCGGCGTCGGCCACACCATCGATCACCGGCTGCAGCAGCGCCGGGTCCGGTTCCATCACGCCCCCTCACTCGCCCGAAGTGAGCGTACGTCCCCGGGCGTCCGCCCCCGGCCGGCGTCATGATCGACGGGGAGATATGACACCTTCCGGTGCCTCATGAGTGCTTCATCTCCCCGTGGATCATGCACGCCTGAGCGAGGATGGCGTCAGACGAGCTCGGGGACCCGCAGGTGGGCGATCGCGAGCTCGAACTCGCGAACCTCCTCAACCTCGGCGTTCAGCTCGGTGGCCATCGCCGTCCGGATGCCGTTTGCCGCCTCCCGCGACGCTTCCAGGGCGTCGCGGCTGTCATAGGCGAACGCCCCGACCAACCGACCGGTGGAGCGGTCGACCATCAGGCTGCCGCTGCAGAAGCCCCGAAGCTCCTCGACCTTGGGCAGCGCCGACGTCCGGAAGTTGTCGATGGCGCGATCGGCCTGAGCTGGGTCGCCCTTGATCCAGCTGACGCGGACGCAGGTGCCCTCCGTGGTGTTGTGCTCGCGGTGCAGGAGGGCGATCTCCCACTCCTGAACGCTGTCGATCGTCCCGCCAAAGGCCTGGGCGCCTTCCGTCCGCAGCGATTGCACGGCGTCGCGCGTGTCCTGCATCGCCTGCTCCGTCTCCCACGAGGTGGTGGCGATGCAGCGGCCGGACTCCCGGTCGACGAGCAACGACATCCCGACGCAGCCGGCCATCTCGAGCACCCTCGGCATGACCTTGTCGCTGATGTAGGTGATCCCCTGGTCGACCGACGAGGTCGACGCCTGGATGGTGGTAGAGCGTGCGTACACGACCCACCCCCCTTTGTCGCTTGGGGCAGCGCCCCGGTGACGCCACCGTCCGATCCCACCCTCCTGCCGATCGGTCGCGGTGGCAACCCGTTCCGCCTTACAGCCGAGACCTACTCCGGAGGCATCGGTGAAGCGAGCTGGATGAGGTTCCCGTCCGGGTCGGCGAGCGTCGCGAGCCACATGTCCCCGGCGCCCTCCCCGGCTGGTACGGATCTGCGACGACCGTCATCCCGGTGCCCGTCAGCCGGGTGAACTCGCCCCGCACGTCCGGCGTCTCGAAGTTGACGATGATCCGTCCCGGCATCTCGTTGGGGCCCTTGACCTCGGAGTGCGCGCCGACCATGAAGAAGCCGGCACCGGCCTTCCAGCCGGTGTAGCCGCTGCCCTCGAAGCCGGGCTCCCCGAGGACCTTCCGGTACACCTCGACCAGTCGCGCGGGGTTCTCGGAGTGGATCATGACGGTGTTGAGGCTGAGCATCACGGATTCCTGTCCCTCGGGGGCATGACCTCTTCGATCCTGCTCGCGAACGGCGCGGCTGCCAACCGTGTCCCGACGCGGCTGCTCAGTCGAACCAGGGGCCGTTGCCGCCGACCCGCTAGACCGTGATGTGGCTGACGAAGCCGGGCGGAGGCTCGGGCATCGGGGGGAAGTCTGTCCCTGGTCCGACGTACACGTGCGCCAGGTCGTGCAAGAGCTCGGGGGCACCGCCTTCGGTGATATGGGCGGTGCCGTGGACCACGAGGTAGTGCCTCATCCCTACGGGGTTTGCCGTGGCCGCCTCAAACGACACCGCGACCCGAGGATCACGGCGGAGGTTGCGCAGCTTGCGCTGCCCACCGTCGAGATGGGCGGCGACGAGCTCATCGCCGGCGACACCGACCCAGACGACGGACAGCTGCGGGCTGCCGTCCGGATCCAGCGTCACCAGGTGCGCAAGGGCGCCTGAGGTGATGAGCTCGCGGGCTGCAGCGTTGAGAACGGCCATGGCGCAGGGTAGACCGCGCGTGCACGCCTACCGCTTGGCGCTGCACGTGTTCGTCATCGGACACTGGCCATCCGGGACAGGAGGATGACATGACTGCCGCAAGGGGGCGGAGCAGGCCAAGGCGCTGCGGGGCTGCCGGGCTCCGGTAGCGCCCCCGTGGCTCAACGCGCGAGGTACTTGAGCGCGGAGCGGGCGGCGTGCCAGCCTGACATGCCGTGCGCGCCGGCCCCCGGAGGTGTCGCGGCCGAGCAGAGATAGGTCCCCGGGACCCCCGTGGCGTACGGGTCCAGCGCGACACGTGGTCGGAAGACCAGCTGTCGTGGCGTGTTGGCCCCGGTGACGATGTCACCGGCGACGTAGTTCGGGTTGCCCGCCGCGATCGCCTGCGTCGAGCGGACCGTGGTGTGCGTCACGCGCTCCCGGAAGCCGGGAGCGAACCGCTCGATCTGGGAAACGATGGCGTCGGTCGCGTCGCCGTCGAAGCCCGCAGGAACGTGCGCGTAAGCATCCACCGGTTGCAGGGTCCCGTGGCTCCGCGTCGGGTCGGCGACCGACTGCTGACCCACGAGCACGAAGGGGCGCTCGGGCATCCGGCCTGCCCACACCGCCTTCTCGGCGGCGGCCACCTGCGCAAACGTGCCCCCGACGTGGACGGTGCCCGCCTTGCGGGCCGGGTGGTACGACCAGGGGATCCCGCCGTCCACCGCGAACGCGACCTGGAAGGCCCCCGGCCCGTGCCGATAGCCCCGGTACGCCCGGGACACCCGTCGCGGCATGCGATCCCCGAGGATGTCGGCCGCGGCACGGGGAGAGGTGTCCAGCAGCAGCAGGTCGGGGCCGCCGAGCTCGTCGTAGGAGGTCACCCTGACACCGGTCTCGACCTTGCCGCCGTGCTTGACCAGCAGGGCCAGCA
>JBHEMB010000237.1:0-3508 GCA_046262855.1 Mycobacteriales bacterium
CCGCGTCAGCGGGCGGTCCTCGTGCTGAGCTACGTCGACGATCTCACCGAGACCCAGACAGCCGAGGTTATGGGGTGCTCGGTCGGCACCGTGAAAAGCCAGACCAGCAAGGCCCTCGCGGCGCTGCGGCGCTTGCCCTCACTGTCATCTCTTCTGGAGGAGACGAACCATGCCTGACACCGCACTGGGCAAGCTGCTCGAGGCAGGGGTGCCCGAGCCTCCTCGCGATCTCGACGTCACCAGCCTTGTCCAGCGAGCGCGGAGGCGTCGACGGGCAAGGGCCATGACAGTGGCGGGCGCGGCCGTGCTCGCCGGCGTCGGCGCCATCGCAACGGTGACTGTCGCGACCGACAGACCTCACACCGGTCGCAGCGTGGTCGCCGCGCCCGAGTCGCCTTCGGCGAGCCCGGCAGGACGGGACGCCCCAGACGTCCGCGGCCTGGACATCGACGACGCGAAGACACGGCTCCAGCAGGCAGGCTGCATGACGCGAGTCCAGATCACGTCCGCCGCTGCCCGCGTGGGGACCGTCGTGGCGCAATCGACGGCCCTTGCTTTGTGCGACGTGATGATCACGGTCTCGTCAGGCCCCTCCACGGCCGCGCCGCCATGCACCAGCGTCACCGTCACAGCTGGGCCCCAACTCGCCGCCGCGGGCACCAGCGGCTTCGCCATGGTGTTCCGGAACGACGGAACGAGCCCGTGCAGTCTGCAGGGCTATCCCGACGTCACTGCGACCGAGGTCCAGACCGGCAGGACCGTAAGAGCCACCCACGAGTCGAGCTACGACGACGCGGCCGATCCGACGCAACGTTTCGTGCTCGAACCTGGCGACGGCGTGTCAGCCGCCATCACCGCAAGCGACAACCCGGTCGGTGATGCCACATCGTGCACGGAGCTCCACCCGATCCGCGTAACCGTGAACGGCAAGGACCACATCCTCGACCGCACACTCAGCAACTGCAGCGGCATGGTCATCGCGGCATACCGTCCAGGCCTCAGCCAAGGACTCGGCTGACGTCCTGCGGTCGGCCGGCGGTTGGAAGGCGCACGACCCTGTCGCACGTGGAGCCCACGAAGCGGCTCACGACCATCGGACATGACCCGCCGTTATGGTGGACCGATGGCGTCGGTCAAGCAGATCCAAGTCACCTTCGACTGCGCAGAACCTGAGCTTGTTGCTCGCTTCTGGTGCGAGGTTCTGGGGTACGTCGTACCGCCGCCACCGGAGGGGTTTGCTACCTGGGACGATTTCGATCGCGCGCTGCCGCCTGAGCATCAGGGCTCAGCATTCGCCTGTATCGATCCCTCTGGCGTAGGCCCGCGACTGTTCTTCCAGCGCGTTCCCGAAGGCAAGGCCGTGAAGAATCGGCTGCATCTGGACGTGCGGGTCGGCACCGGGCTCGTGGGTGCAGAGCGGCTGGCGGCACTCGAGGCCGAGTGCGAGCGACTGGTCGCCCTCGGCGCGGTACGCGTGCGGCTACTGCCTGCGGATGGCATCGATGAGTCGTGCATCGTGATGCAGGACATCGAGGGCAACGAGTTCTGTCTCGACTGAGGGGCCGCGAAGCTGGCCTCGACCTCTCCATGGGCCAGGATGAAGAACCGCCTTGACCTGCCAGAGCGCTGCGTCTTTCCCAGTCGAGGCCGCAGCCATCGCGAGCTGCATGACGGCTGGCCGGCGTGATCGCAGTTTGCGGCCGCAGCGAACAAGCCTCGAAAGAGCTCGGCGTACGCGGCCGAGGGGGACCTTTCGCGTCTTTGCGCCTGCAAGCGGCGCCTGGCCCGACCTAGCCTTGTCGCGGCGACGTCTCGAATGCCGCGCAGCTGCGGTCGGTGATGGTGGCGGCGAGCCACATCCAGTCGTAGGGAGATCGTGACGGGTCTTGTAGGACGCCCCTTGTCATCGAACGCCTGCTGCACCACCTTCTCGATGGCGACCCACTTCTTGTCGGTGCCCACGTTGGCGACACTAACGCCGCCTCATCACACGATGGTGGTGCCAACTCTCGGGGTTCGGCCACGATCTTCACGGCTGGTCTGCGGCGCTTCCCAAGCGTGGCGAACATCCGCGATGATGTGCCTCGTGAACGTTGATGACTTGATCGGGACGGCAGTGGCGTTCCTCGGCATGCTCCTGCTAGCCGGCGTCATCGGCGTGCTCGTCATGTACAACGAGCCCAAGGGCGCCCTCGTCCTCGCAGTGCCTGGGCTTCTGCTCGCCGTGCAAGGCATCGCACATTCCAAGCGAGCTACTCGTCCGGCCCGACGGTAGGGCCGGCTCCACGCCTGAGGCACCTATCCGTTGTCGCGGAGCACCTGCACGTCCCCGAGGGCTGCCAGGTCAGTCGCACGCGGTCCGAGGCCACCGTCGGTGCCTTCGAAGTCGGACGCCCGCAGGACAATCGTGATGTAGTCGCCCTGCGGACCCGACGCTCCGGCAGGTACGGAACAGGTGCCGCAGACGTAGTGGTCCCCGCTGACCTGCACCACCCATACGGCTTCGCTCTGATCCAGGTTGCTGTGCCCGGTGAGGTCGGCCGCCTTCCCTCGGGTCGTCTCGACGGCCTCAACGTGCTTCGCCTCGCCACCGTTGTGCTTCGCGGCCGCGTCGGCGGCCGCTAGCAGCTTCGCCTTAACCGGATCGTCGGTCCCCGACGAGAGGGCCGAGCTCGTGCCGCAAGCGGCCAGGCCGAAGGAGATGAGCAAAAGGCTCATGCGTCTCACGCCCATGAGACGCATCATGGCTCGGATCGGTTTCCAGCACATCAGGTAGGGCCGGATCATTGCACTTATCGGCCGCGGCACCTACTTGCGCTGAGGTTCAGCGACCAAACGGGCTCGCCGTCCCGCACCTCCCCGGTGGGCGAAAAGCCCCGGCTTCGGTACAGGCGCTGCGCACGTCCGTTCTCGGGGTGCACGGTAAGTCGAACATCCTCCGCACCCGGTCGGGTCTCGGCGACGTGCGCAAGGAGAAGGTCCACCACCGTCGATCCAACGCCTTGCCCCTGCTTCGAGACATCAACGATCAGGTGAAGCATTTCTGAGTACGTCCTCGCGTGAGCAAGGGCAACGACTCCAACCGCCGAGGCTCCCGCGGTAACGACGAGCGGCTCCCAATCGAGGTCCCCCGGCCGCACATACGCCTTCGCGAGGATGACCAAGGCGACAGGCTGATAAGCAGCGACGTACCGGAGCTGGGCAGGGGTTACGTTCACGGCGAGTGCGGCACGCCAGTTGTGCTGGTCGATTTGCGCCAGGCGGAGAGGACGGGGATCTTCCATCCGGCCATCCTCGCCGTATTACGCCCCGACGGCACAGGCGGGCAGCCATGCCCCGTTGCCCTAACCGCGGAGAACGCCGCTTGGGCACATCGCCGAGGTACCGATGAGAAGCCCGGCTGCTCAGTCGAGCTTGTGACGGGAAACGCGTGGTCTCAAGCAGGGACGATGGCGACGAAGGTCTCGAGTCCGCGGAAGTCGTCGGCGTTGCGGGTGTACAGCACGGC
>JBHEMB010000238.1:0-2975 GCA_046262855.1 Mycobacteriales bacterium
AACGGCGGCACCGACTACGAATCCGTCAGCATGAACTCCTCGAAGTACATCTGGGAGACTGACACCCTGCGCGCGACCAGCGACGGCTCGGTGACGTCAGTGCCTACTGGGGTGAGCGTCTGCAAATCCGGAAAGGAGACCAACAAGACCTGCGGCACGACCAGCGTGACCGTGATCGGCGTCGACCACTGCGTCTACGCAAAGCCCCCCGTAAACATGAACTTCTGTCACCAGGACGAGGCCGACGCTGTCGGCCCCACCAGCAACCTGGTTGCTCTTGGTGACAGCGGGGCGCCGTGGTTCAACACGACCTCCAGCGGCGGCACGGACTACTACAGCGCGGTCGGGATCCAATCCTTAGGACTCGACGACGGGCATGCGTGCACCACGCACAGCGGTGCCAACACCTGCTTTTGGGAAGCCTCGTTCACTGAGGCATCGGACCTCTGGGCGGCCTACTCCCTTTGGCCTAACTACTAGTGTCGAGCGAGCACCTGGGAACCTCCCAGGAGGCCCAGGTGCTTTCTCAGAGTGTGGATCGCGCCAAGCAGTTCGACACTTTCGTGGCGACTCGCTCCGGAGCGCTTCTCCGGTTGGCCCGGATACTTCGACCAGGTGATGCGGAGGACCTGCTGCAGTCGGCTCTGCTCAAAACCTGGACCCGGTGGGGACAGCTCGGTGATCCGACACTCGACGAGGCGACTGCCTACACCCGCACCGTGATATGTCGGCTCGCTGCGCGGTGGCAGAGGAGATTCTGGCGCAACGAGCTGCCGAGCAGCGATGCGCTCCCTGAGCGCTCTTCGGAACCTGGCGACACCACGCTGACCGCTCTGACACTCCTCGCTGCGCTGCAACGGCTCCCTTCACAGTGGCGAGTGATCGTCGTGCTGCGCTTCGCGGAGGACCTGTCGGTCAGAGAGGTAGCGGAGACTCTTGGCTGCTCGACCGGCACGGTGAAAAGCAGCACGGCACGGGCGCTCGAGCGACTTCGGCAAGCACCCGAGCTCCATGGTTCGCTGACTGAAGGAGTGGGACCATGATCGAGGATGTCATCCGTGCAGGGCTAGCTCGTGTGCCGGAAGGGAAACCGCCAGCAGAGCTAGGGCCAGCACTACGAGCCCGCGCGCGTCGTCGACGCACCCAGATGATGTTGGCGACGGTCGGCGTCGGAACCATCACCGTCGGAGCCAGTGCCCTCGCGCTGACCATCCTCAGGGACGGCCACCCGTCCCATCCGGCCGTTCTGGGAGCCGACAGCGCAACCACGACCCCTCAGACAGCAGATTGTGCAGCAGGCCCGTTTCAGCTGGTCTTGGACGGCCAGCCTGTCGAAGCTTCCGGTGCTTTCAGCGAGGTCGAGGGGATTCCAACGGTGCCCGAATCTCGCGCCGCGCGCCGGACGGGGGCGTCCGCTGGCCCTCGGTGGACCCTGCACCAGAGCTCCAGCAACGAGCTGGAGGTGAGCGTAGCTGGATCCTCGCAGTCGTCTACGGCTATCCGGCTGATCCAGCTTACGCTCACGCAGGACCCATCGAAGGGTAGCGCCGCCGGACTCGCCGGATACTCCCGGTCGGAATCGGACGGCGCGCACCGGTCAGCCGCGGCACGGGTGAACCTTACGCTGCTGTCTGGGGCTCAGGCAGCGCCTGGGGACTACGGCCTCGACGTCATGGTCTCGCTGCTGAACTGCAGCACCGGCGCCGTACACATCATTCAGCCGGTGACGATCTCAAACTGAGGAGCTGCAGGCGCGGTCCCCTGGCAGGCCCGCGGCCCGTCGGCCCAGCAGTCCACTGACGCTGGAAGGGCGCAGTGGATGGCTGGTCACGCGGCCCAAGGACGCTGCGCGTGCGTGGCGCGATCTGTCCACAGATCCAAAATCGCCGCAAGGGCGACGAGTCGTGCTCAGCCTCAAGATCATCGGTGGATCGAGGCGAAGAAGCTCGCGCGGCATTGACCCCTCGTGCGCTCGTTCGGCAAACGCTGGGTGGGAGCGTCGCCTGCGCGCCAAACGATCGACCTCGCGCCGTTGCCTCGGCGTGAGGGCTCGCCACGCGGCTATCGCTCGCCCTGTTGGGTCGTCGTCGACTTGCACCGAGGGACGGTAACGCCCCGACCGCGAAGAAGGCCGGCTCTCCGCCATCGCCTTGCCTGGCGCGTTTAGCAGTCCCAGTCCCACGTGGACGACCCCAAGGGCGTGTAGTTCTGCACGAGAACGACTCCAGGCCGCACGGTTCGCGTGGTCGCCAGGATGGGCGTCGTGTCGTTGAGCACATTGGCCAGGTCATTGGCGGACATCGACGTGGCCACTTGGACCGTTGCGTCCGCCTCGCAATCGCTGGACCCGCCTTCTTGCCCGGTCACCCAATGCCGCAACGTCTCCGGCATGACGCGGACGCCAGGCACCTTGGGCAAGTAGGTCAGCAGGTCTCGCTCAAGAGCCCTGGCCGCCCTCTGATGGATTGCGTGAGAGCGGAGGGAGAGCGCACCGACACCTCCAACGACCACAAGGACAAGGACCGCCGCGATGGCCCACTGACGGCGCCGCCGCGTCTTTGCGGGTGTCGTCAACGCCTCGACGTCGGCAACGGTCATGGGCCGACAGTACGACGGGGACGCCGTCAACGCCGCGCCCTGGTTGCCGGGCTACGGATGACCTGTCGCCGCGCACCACCACGGCACGGCGAAGCTGGGGTCACCGATGCCGGTTACTCGCGCTTGGGCAGCCACGCATGCAGCGGCTCGACGGCCGCCCACTCGCGGTCGTCGAGCCAGACGGCGCTCAAAGCCTTGCGCCATCGTGCCGAGCGCCCGCATCGCTCCGCGATGGCGCCAGCCATCCTCGCCCCGTGCTCTACCAACAGATCTTCCAACGGCCCGGCTCCCAAGTAGACAAGGTTGGCTTCGTCAACCGATAGCAGCGCCTCCAGCAGGCCAAGGGCAGGGTCAGGGTCGTCGCTGATGCGCTCGCG
>JBHEMB010000239.1:0-5126 GCA_046262855.1 Mycobacteriales bacterium
ACCGTCGCCGACGTCGCGCCGGTGCCGTACGCAGCCGCGTGGTCGTCGACCCCGTTGCGCGGGTCGACGTCATAGGGGGCCGCTGCCGTCGTACCGGTCAGGAGCGCCTTCGTGAGGAGCTGGAGCTGCTCGAGCAGCAGCACCGATGACTCGCGGCCGTACAGCGTCGACCCGCCCTCGTAGTGCTGGGCGTCGTACTCCTGAGGGCTGGTGAAGTAGCTGAGGTACTCGTTGGCGAGCCCGGACAGCTGGACGCCGTGGATGCCCTTCCCGAGGGCCGTCAAGGCGACCGCGCCGCGCACGCGCCGGCCCATGTCCACCGTCATCTCGCCGGGGATGGTGGCGATCAGGTGGTCCCCGACCTGCGCGACGGTCAGCGGTACCGCGGACGGCGTCGAGCCTGGGCTGATCAGTCCCGTCGCTATGCCGATCTTGTGCCCCTGCGCCATGTCGAGCGGGTCGACCGTCGGAGACGCCATGCCCTCGAAGGGAATCTGGGTGATGTCGTACAGCGGGCCACGGCCCTCCTCCGACCCGGTGAACAGCGGCAGCCCCAGGGTGACCGTGTCCGACACCGGGCCGTCGGCGGTGTCCTGTCCGCAGAAGCACAGCCGGGTCCACCGGGTGCCCAGCGCCGGACTGCCGTTCAGGTGCTTACCGGCCAGCTGCCAGGCCCTCATCATCGCGTCTGCTTCCACCCTGCCGACGTAGTCGGCGGCGGCCGGACCGGAACGCGTGAGGCCGGCGGACTGGTCCCCTTCGTCCGTGTTGCCGTAGGCGTTCACCACGTCCTGCTTCGCCGGCACGCGCCCCAAGGCGCGGATCCGCTGCTCGACGAGCCGGGTCGCGGAGCCGTGGTGGTCGGCGTTGTAGAAGCCGAACTCGAACTTGTTGACCGTCCCGTGGTCGGCGAAGGTGCTCCACATGCCGACGGGTCCGACACCGTCCTTGTCGACGCGCAGCACCTGCACCTCGGGATCGATGGTGTGCAGGTAGCCGTCCGGGTCGTCACTGACCTTGCCCTGTCCGTAGGCCTTCGTGATGCCGTGGTCGCGCAGATGCGCCTCGATGCTGCGGTTGGCGGTGAGCCCAGCAAGCGTCGTGGTCGCCCAGCCCACCTTGCCCGGCGCCAGGTCGTCGTCCGCGCGCTGGATGGCGAGGACCAGCTGCCGGACCTCGAAGGCGTACAGCTGCGGGTCCAGGGCACCGCTGACGTTCTGGTCGGTCAACGTGCTCTTCGTCATGAAGACGGTGTTGTAGGTGCTGTACGGGTAGTAGCCGCTGTGCGCCGCGTGCGTGTGGCTCGCCGACACGATGATGTTGCTCTCGCTGAAGCCCCGGCCGGCCAGCCGCAGGGCGGCCGCCTTGACCGCTCCGCCGGCGATGCCGTTGAGGTCCTCGGCCACCAGCGCCAGCTTCTGGTTGCCGCGCTTCAGGACGATCGCTCGGGCCTGGATGCGGGTGTGCACGCCGCGCAGCACCGCGTCGCTGCGGACCCAGCCCTGCATGTAGTAACCCGTCGGGCTCGTGATGTCGGCGCGTCCCACACCGACCTGCAGGGCGTCGGTGGCCTCCGCGCGCGGGGCGAGGACCAGCAGCGGCACGAGCAGCAGCAGCGGCGCGAGACGTCTCACGCCTCGGAGGCTGTCACGAAATCGATCAGGTGCTCAACGCACTGCAGCAGCGGGACCTCGAGGTCGGCGTAGCTGTTGACCTTCGACAGCACCCGCTGCCAGCCCTCCCACGTCTCGCCCCAGCCGAGCTCGCGGCACACTCCGGTCTTCCAGTCCTGACCCCGTGGTACGTCGGGCCAGCGCGGGATCCCGGCAGCCGCGGGCTTCACGGCCTCCCACACGTCCACGTACGGATGACCGAGCACCAGCACGTGCGGGTGGTCCACCTGCGCGACGATCCGGCTCTCCTTCGACCCCGGGACCAGGTGGTCGACGAGCACGCCGAGCCGCTGCTGCGGTCCCGGCCGGAAGGCACGGACGTGCGCAGCCAGGTCGTCGATGCCGTCGAGCGGCTCGACCACCACGCCCTCCACCCGCAGGTCGTGACCCCAGACCCGTTCGACCAGCTCCGCGTCGTGCTTGCCCTCGACCCAGATCCGCGACCCCCTGGCGACGCGAGCGCGAAGTCCCTCGACCGCGATCGACCCGCTCGAGCTGATCCGCTTCACCACCGGAGTCGCAGCGACCGGCCGGACCAGCGTCACCGGCTTGCCCTCGAGCAGGAACACCCCGAGAGGAAAGACCCGGACCTTGCCACGCCGGTCCTCGAGGCTGACGTTCTCCTTGTCGCAGGCGACCACCGCACCGCACCAACCGGTGAGGACCTCCTCGACCACGAGGCCTCGCTCGGCAGCCGTGGCCGGCGGTGGCACCCGCTTCGGAGCAGCCAGGTCGATCCCGTCGTACATGCCTGACGACGCTAAGGGGCGGCACGCCTGAGGTGTCCGACCGACACGACGGCGCACCCGGCCTTGATCACCCGCGGGGCTTCCCTAGGCTGACGGCGTGCCCTCCAACCTGCCGCCCCGCAGCGCGCTGCTCGCGTGCTGGACGACGGCGTGGCTGGCCGGTGAGGCCAGCCTCCCGGACCTGGTCGAGCGGGTAGCCGCCCACGACGTCGACCACCGGGTCGCGGGGCTGTGGGTCGACGACCTGGAGCTCGAGCAAGCCGTCGCCCGGTTGCGCGTCGAGGGGGTACGGCGGGCGAGGCTGGTGCTCCCGGCACCCGGCGACCCGCTGGGGCTGCCCGGGCCGGGCGAGTTCACCCAGGCCGCCCTGGTGGCGGGCGAGGGCGTGCTCGCCCTACGGGACGACGGCAGCGGGTTCGGCCTCGTCCCGGACGTGACGAGCCACGGCTCCGAGCTGGACGGGACCGTCACGACGGTGCTCTGGAGCACGTTCGTGGTGGAGGTCTCCGGGCCGGACCAGGGGCCGTTCCTGCACGAGGCCGAGCACGACCTGCGGGTCAGCGTCGTCGAGGCCGCCCGGGCGCTGGCCGATCTCGATGTGGCGCGGTGGAACCCCGAGATCGGTGACGCGCTGCACGACCTGCGTCGGTCCGCGCGGCACGGTATCGCTGAGGACGAGCTCCCCGGGTCCTGGCCGCCGCGCGCACGCGAGGTGCTCGTCAAGGCGCGTCAGCTCGCGGGAGTGATCTCGCTCGCGCAGCAGGACGTCGGCGGGGCCATCGACGCCCGTGCGGCGGACGAGCGGGACAAGGTGCTGCGGGAGCTCGCGCGGGTCGTACGACGGGCGCGGGTCGCCGCGTACAACGCCGCATGAGCCTGCTCGTCACCGTCACGGGGCGGGATCACCCGGGCGTCACAGCGGCCTTGATGGACGTCCTCGAGCAGTACGGCGCCACCGTCGAGGACGTCGAGCAGGTGGTCGTGCACGGCCGGCTGCTGCTGGGGGTCGTCATCGCCGGTGAGGGCGACGGCTACGCGGTGACGCAAGGCCTGGTGCAGGTTGCCCGTGAGCTCGGCGTCGAGGTCGAGTTCACACCGCTGGACGATGCCGAGCCGGCGATGCAGCAGCGGCACCACGTCGTCGTGCTGGCAGCCCCGCTTCCCCCCGCCGCACTCGCCGCGGTGACCCGCACGCTCGCGGAGTGCGGCGCCAACATCGAGCGGGTCGCCCGGCTGTCGAGCTGGCCCGCCCAGTCCTTCGAGCTGGTCGTGTCGGGCGGCGACACCGCGTCGCTGCGCGAGCGGCTCGCAGCGTGCGCGGTGGCGCAGCAGGTTGACGTCGCGGTGGAACGGGCCTCGATCTACCGCCGGGCGAAGCGGCTCGTCGTCATGGACGTCGACTCCACCCTCGTGCAGGGCGAGGTCATCGAGATGCTCGCGGCCGAGGCCGGCTGCGAGGCCGAGGTCGCGCGCGTCACCGCGGCAGCGATGGCCGGCGAGCTCGACTTCGAGCAGTCGCTGCGCGCGCGGGTGAAGCTGCTCGAGGGCCTGCCGGTCGAGGCCGTCGACCGGGTCCGCGCAGCTGTCCGGCTGACACCCGGCGGTCGCACGCTGGTCCGCACCCTCAAGCGGCTCGGCTGGACGGTCGGCATCGTCAGCGGCGGCTTCACCGCGGTCACGGACGACCTGCAGCGCGAGCTCGGGCTCGACCATGCGATCGCCAACGTCCTGGAGGTGGTCGACGGTCGGCTCACCGGCCAGGTCGTCGGGGAGGTCGTCGATCGGGCGGCGAAGGCGGCAGCTCTCCGCCGGTTCGCGGAGGAGGAGGGGTTGCTGCCCGAGCAGACCGTGGCCATCGGCGACGGGGCGAACGACCTCGACATGCTCGCCGCGGCCGGCCTCGGCATCGCGTTCAACGCGAAGCAGGTCGTGCGCGATGCGGCCGACGCCGCCCTCAGCGTGCCCTTCCTCGATGCTGTCTTGTTCCTGCTCGGCATCCCTCGCGACGAGGTCGAGCAGGCGATCTAGCCCGCTCCTAGCCCGGCAGGCAGCAGCCTGCAGGGCAGACGTGGTGCAGCGCGATCCCTTGCGGCGCAGGCATTCCCGCCACCCGTTCGCGCACGAGCCGCGCCAGCATCTGCACGAACGCCGGGTCGCTGCCCACGGTGGCCGCCCGCCGCAGCACGAGGTCCTCGGGCAGCTGCGCACGCAGCTGGACGTCGAGGTCGTAGAGCACCTCGACATGGTCGCTCGTGAACCCGATCGGCACGACGACCACCTCGCGCGCTCCCCCGTCGTACAAGGCCTGCACGTGTGCCCCCACATCCGGCTCCAGCCACGGGATCTGCGGTGGCCCGCTGCGCGACTGCCAGACCAGGTCCCAGGGACGGTCGCCCGCAATGGCGGCCGAGGCGAGCCGCAGGGTGGCCTCGTATGCCCCTCCCTCCGGACCGGAAGCCTTCGCCATCCCGACCGGGATCGAGTGCGCCGTGAAGACCAGCCGCGGCGCCGACAGCCCTTGAGCAGCAAGCTCGACGTTGCGGCGCATCGGCGCCAGGAAGCCCGCTTCGGCGTAGTAGTGCCGCAGCTTGCTGACGCGCAACGGCCCGACGAGGTCCTCCTGGTACTGCCGACAGCCTGAGTACGACGGGAAGGCACTGGCGACGATCGCCAGGGCATGCCGGATGCCGTCGGCGTGCATGGT
>JBHEMB010000240.1:0-4667 GCA_046262855.1 Mycobacteriales bacterium
GGACGAAGGGCCGCGTCCGGCGTGACCGTCAGGCCGGGCAGGACCGCCCGCGCCGGGAGCTCGGCCGACACGCCGGCGACGAGGTCCAGCCGGCGCAGCACCCGCCCCCCGGCCTGCTCGACGGCGCGCGCAGCAGCCGCCGAGGACGAGCCCTGCACGATGACGTGGCGAGCCGGGTCCGGGCTCGGCGTCGCCCCCGAGGCGGCGGCTGCTGCGACGAGCCCTACCAGCGCTGCCAGCGCAAGACCTGTACGACGCACGGTGCCGACTCCCTCCCCGCGTCGCGCCCAGGGGCACGACAGCCTGACGACGTGGCGCACGGCGTCGGCGGGGGCCTTCCCCCCTGGCGCACCCGTCAAACCGGCCCGATCGGGTGACAGGCTGTGACCGTGCCGTTGCAGATCCTGCCCGGGCTCGTCGTACCCGACGCCGAGCTGTCCTGGCGCTTCAGCCGGTCGTCAGGGCCCGGGGGTCAGGGCGTCAACACCACCGACAGCCGGGCGGAGCTGACCGTCGACCTGACCAGGGTGCTGCCGGAGCACCTGCTCGCCCGGGCCGCGGCGCGCGGGGCCACGATGCTCACCACCTCGTCCAGCGAGCAGCGCAGCCAGCTGCAGAACAGAGCCGTTGCGGGTGAGCGGATGGCGGAGCTGATCCGGGCGGCGATCGCGCCGCCGCCTCAGCCGCGGCGCCCCACCAGGCCCTCCAGGGCGAGCAAGGAGCGCCGGTTGGACGTCAAGCGCCAGCGCTCGGACCTGAAGCGGACTCGTCGTCGTCCGGGGCAGGGTCGGTCGGGAAGCTCGTCGGAAGGCGCTTGAGCCGCGCGTTCATGTTGCGGATGAGCCACGCGGTGACGACCCCCAGCAGCACGACGATCAGGAAGCCGAGCCAGCCGGCGCTCACGCCGTCGACACCGTCGGCGAGCACGGTCACCGGAGGCCCGCGAACAGGTCGTTCTCGGGCAGCGAGGTGTCGACGTGGCTTCGCGCGAGCTGGAAGTCCTCGGTCGGCCACACGCGCTGCTGCAGGTCGAGCGGCACGTGGAACCAGCGGCCGTTCGGGTCGACCTGCGTGGCGTGCGCGATGAGGGCGGCGTCCCGCGTGCCGAAGTACTCGGCGCAGGGCACCCGCGTCGTGAGGCGGTCGGCGTCCTCGGGCTTGTCCTCCCAGGTCGCGAGCCATTCGGCGTACGGCGACTCGAGACCGGCTTCGAGCATCGCGTCGTTGAGCGCCACCAGCCGCTCCTTGTGGAAGGTGTGGTTGTAGTACAGCTTCAGCGGCTGCCAGGGCTCGCCGGCCTCGGGGAAGCGGTTCGGGTCACCGGCGGCCTCGAACGCGGCGATCGTCAGGTCGTGGCAGCGGATGTGGTCGGGGTGCGGGTAGCCGCCCTTTTCGTCGTACGTCGTGACGACGTGCGGTCGCTCCTTGCGGAACAGCTCGACCAGGGCGGCGGTCTGCTCCTCGAGGTCGCCGAGGGCGAAGCAGCCCTCGGGCAGCGGCGGCAGCGGGTCGCCCTCCGGGAGGCCGCTGTCCTCCCAGCCCATGAAGACCTGGCGTACGCCGAGGATGTCCCGCGCGGTGTCCATCTCCCTCGCGCGGATCTCGGTGATGTTGGCGAGGGTCTCCTCGTTGTCCAGCGCGGGGTTGAGCACCGATCCCCGCGAGCCGTCCGTGAGGGTCACGACCAGGACGTCGACACCCTCCCGCACGTACTTCGCCATCGTCGCCGCCCCCTTGCTCGACTCGTCGTCGGGATGGGCGTGCACACACAGCAAGCGGAGCTGCTCAGCCTCGGTCACGGCATCATTGTCACCGATGACCACTCCTTCTGGCCTGCGCCGGCCCCCCGGCAGGTACGACGAGCCGCGACTGATGTCCCGACCGGCGCTCGCGGCAGGCGCGACGCTGCTGGTCGTCGCGCTGACCGCGTTCTCCGTCGTGGCGTACCGCCACTACGCGCAGGGCCGCGCCCCGTTCCGCAACCTCGACTACACGGTGCAGTCGGACGAGGGCGTCCTGGTGCGGTTCGAGGTCGTGAAGGACGCGGGCACGACCGTCCGATGCCTGCTGCAGGCACGTGACCGGGACAACCTCGAGGTCGGCAGCCTCGTCGCGACGGTGGGGCCGGAGGGCAGCGGCACGGTGACAAGGGCCTACCTGGTCCGGACGAGTCATCGCGCGGTGGCCGGGGAGGTCCTGTCCTGCAGACCAGCCCCCTAGCATGGATAGACCCGACCCGAGGAGAACGAGCGTGGCCACCGACACCAGCGCCGGCACCTGGCTGACCGCGGAGGCGCATGCGCGACTGGTCGCTGACCTCGAGGACATGACCGGCCCGCAGCGCGCGCACATCGTCAGCCGCATCGAGGCCGCCCGCGAGGAGGGCGACCTCAAGGAGAACGGCGGCTACCACGCGGCCAAGGACGAGCAGGGCAAGCTCGAGGCCCGGATCCGCCAGCTGACCGCTCTGCTGCGCGACGTGCGGGTCGGCGAGACACCCTCAGGGGACACCGTCGAGGAGGGCTGCCTGGTCACCGTCGACTACGGCGACGGTCTCGACGAGGACTGCGAGACGTTCCTGTTCGCCTCCCGTGAGAACGCCACCGACGAGGGCGGCAAGATCGGCGCCCTCGACGTGTACTCGCCGGAGTCCCCCATCGGACAGGCGATCCGCGGCCACAAGGCCGGCGAGCAGGTCACCTTCGGCCCGCGCAACCTGACGGTCACCGTGAAGTCCATCGAGCCCTACAGCCCCTGAGCGCGCCCCCAGCCCCCATGATCCACGGAGAGTCTGCTCACTTCTGAAGGCCCCGAGAGTGAGCTAACTCCGCGTGGATCAGCCGTGGGGGGTGGGTCAGCTAGGGCGGACGGAGTACGACGACGCGCTCAGCGCTGCGACGACGGCGTCGGCGTGCTCGCTGCCGCGGGTCTCGAGCTGCAGCTCGACCAGCACCTCGTCGAGGTGCAACTCCTTTCCGGTGCGCTGGTGCTCGACATCCAGCACGTTGGCGCCGGCCTCGGCGAGCACCCCGAGCAGCCGGGCCAGCTCGCCCGGGCGGTCGGGGATCGGCACGCTCATCGACAGGAAGCGGCCGGCTGCGATGAGGCCGTGCCGGATCACCTTCGACAGCAGCAGCGGGTCGATGTTGCCGCCACTGAGCACGACGACCACGGGCGGCACGAACGCCCTGGGGTCCTCCATGACAGCGGCCAGCCCCGCCGCACCCGCCGGCTCGATGACCAGCTTGGCCCGTTCGAGGCAGAGCAGCAGCGCGCGGGACAGCGCGTCGTCGTCGACGGTGACGACCCGGTCCACGAGATCGCGCACGTGGCGGAACGTGACCTCACCCGGGCACCCGACGGCGATCCCGTCCGCTATCGTCGCCATGGCGGGCAGCGCGGTAGGGCGCCCGGCGGCAAGCGACCCGGGGAAGGCCGCGGCGCCGGCCGCCTGAGCGGCGACGATCTCGACGTCGGGGCGGACCGCCTTCACGGCGGCGGCGATGCCGGAGACCAGCCCGCCGCCACCGGTGCAGACGACGACGGTGCGCACCTCCGGGCACTGCTCGAGCACCTCGAGACCGACGGTGCCCTGACCGGCGATGACGTCGGCATGGTCAAACGGATGGATGAGGACGGCACCCGTCTCGGCAGCAAAGGTCGCCGCGGCCTGCAGCGCCTCGTCGACGGTCACCCCTTGCAACCGCACCTGGGCGCCGTACGCCTTGGTGGCCTCCACCTTCGGGATGGGGGCACCGGTCGGCATGAAGACGGTGGCGCTGCAACCGAGCAGGGCGGCAGCCAGCGCGACGCCCTGCGCGTGGTTGCCGGCGCTCGCGGCCACCACGCCGTTCGCACGCTCGTCGGGGGTGAGCCGGGCGATCCGGACGTAGGCCCCCCGGATCTTGAAGGACCCGGTCCGCTGCAGGTTCTCGCACTTGAGGTACACCGGTCCGCCCACGCGGTCGGCGAGGGCGCGACTGCCCTCAAGCGGCGTGGTCCGGGCGATCCCCTCGAGGAGGCTCCGGGCGGCCTCGATGTCCGCGAGCTCGACCAGCGGCAGGTCCAGTGACGTCACCCCCCCAGTCTCCGCCATGAAGGGATACCGAGATGCCGTTCCAGGGCCGGAAAGGGCAGCGCGGTATCCCTTCATGCGGACCAGTAGGGGGGTTCGAAGAGGGCGGCGGCGCCGAGCAGCCCGGCCTCCTGGCCGAGCCGGGCAGGCTCCACGCGGACGTCGCGGGCGTAGGACAGCCGCGCGTGCTCGGCGAGGGTACGGCGGAGGGTCGGCCACAACGACGCCACCTGCGAGATGCCGCCGCCGACCGCGACGACCCGCACGTGGAGCAGGTGGATCGGCGACGCGATGCCGACGCCGAGGGCACGGCCCGCGCGCGCAAAGGCCTGCAGCGCAAGGGAATCGCCGTGCGCGGCGAGCCGGCCGAGCTCGACGCCGTCGACCGCCTGGGAGCCCCGGGCCCGGGCCCACTCGACCAGCGCCGGACCCCGGGCGATCGCCTCGAGGCAGCCACGGCCGCCGCAGGGGCAGAGCGGGCCGGTGGGATCGACCACGACGTGACCGACGTGACCGGCGTTGCCGGTGCCGCCGTCGACGAGCCGGCCGCCCAGCACGAGGCCCCCGCCGACGCCGGTCGAGACCACCATGC
>JBHEMB010000241.1:0-4196 GCA_046262855.1 Mycobacteriales bacterium
GCCGGCAGCCCTTCCGCCGGAGCGATCTCGATCATCCAGCCCTCGCCGTAGGGGTCGCTGTTGACCAGCTCCGGATTGGCGTCCAGCGCCTCGTTGCGGGCGACCACGACGCCCGCGAGGGGGGCGTAGACGTCGGACACGCTCTTGGTGGACTCGACCTCGCCCATGCTCTGCCCCGCGCTCACTTCGGTGCCGAGCGCTGGCAGCGTGACGAACACGATGTCGCCGAGAGCCTCCTGCGCGTAGTCGGTGATGCCGATCCGCAGGTGGCCGTCGACCGCCTTCACCCACTCGTGCTCGGCGGTGTACGTCAGGTCGGCGGGGTTCAACACGGCCTCTTCCGGTCGGGGGTGGGTGGCGCTGGTCGGCACGGCGCTGCAGCGGCGGGCGCCGGGTTCAGTCCGGGCGAGCGTAACGAGGCGTGGAGAGCGCCCGCAAGGCGGCCACGGTCAGGCGCCGCCCGCGGGTCACCTGTGTCGTGCCGCCTTGCTGCTGGACGGCGTCCTCCACACCGCCGGGGATGGCCATCGCGCCGGCCAGCGTGCCGGGGTCGCCGAGGGCGGTGAACCGGAACGGGGCCACCAGGTGCGTTCCGCCGACCGCCACGCCAGTGCTCCGGTCCTCGAAGGCCGTCTGCGCCACCACCCGGACGGCCACGATCCGGTCGGTGTCCGCCGTTCCCTCGAAGGCGATGGCCTCTGCCCCTGCGTTGCGCAGTTCCTCGAGCACGTCGAGCAGGACGGAGGCGCTGACCTCGTCCTTGGGGTCGGTGATGCGCACCTGGATGCCCGGGCCGGTGGCGGCCACCGTGCCCGCCAGGATCCCGAGCTGCTGCGTCCGGCGCCGGGCCTCGACCAGGGCCGCCTCGCTCGCACCGGTTCCGGTGGTGAGCCGCTGCTTCGTCGCGCTGAGGCTGGCGATCTCCTGCCGGAGCCGATCGCTGCGGTTCGACAGCTCGTCCAGGATCTGGACGAGGTCCTCCTGCCGGGCGCTCGCGAGCACCCCCTCCTTCTGCGTGGAGCGGACCTGTACGACGAGTGCGAAGCCCAGCACGCCGAGCAGCAGCGCGACCAGGAGGTCGACCCGTCGGGCGCGGGGCTGGAGGAACGAGCGCAGTTGCACTATGGATCAGGCCCGGAACAGGTGCCGGCGGATGGCGGCGGCGTTGGTGAAGATCCGGATGCCCAGGACGACCACCACACCGGTCGACAGCTGACCTCCGACGCCCAGCTGGTCGCCGAGGAAGACGACGAGCGCCGCGACCAGCACGTTGCTGACGAAGGAGACGACGAACACGCGGTCGTCGAAGATGCCGTCCAGCTGTGCCCTGACAGCGCCGAAGACGGCGTCGAGCGCGGCGACGACGGCGATCGGCAGGTACGGCTGCAGCGCGTCCGGCACCGTCGGGTGCAGGACGAGCCCGAGCACCACGCCCAGGGCGAGCGCCAGGGCGGGGATCAGGGGGTGCCTCCGCGGGGACTGCCCGCCTCCCGGGCGACGTGCAGCTCTGGCGGCGCGGCGGCTGGAAGCGTGAGCTTCGGGGCCCGGTCCACGTCGAAGCCGAGGCCGTAGAGGGAGGTGTAGGTCGTGAACCGGCGCGCCGTCGGGCTGTCGGCGAACGCCGGCTCCAGGCGGTCGACGTCGCCGATGACGGACAGCCGGTACGGCGGTGCGAGCGGTCGGAAGTCGACGAGCACTGCCTCGCCTGCGGAGCGGATCGCCGTCAGCGCGGTGAGCCGCTGCCCGTTGACGCTGATGGCCTCCGCACCCGCCGCCCACAGCGCGTTCGCGACCTCCTGGAGGTCACGGTCATAGATCCGCCCGTCGCCGAGCTGGCCGCCCCGGCCGCTGCTCGAGCTGCTGTCGGCGTCGGGAGCGTCGTCCAGGGTGACCACGAGACCCGGCCCGGTGACCCTCGTCTGGCCGGTGGCGAGCTCGAGGGCCGTCAGCCGTGCCGCCAGCTGCCGGCCGCTGTCGTCCTCGCCGAGGCGGATGTCCCGAGCCTGCGCCACCTGGGCCCGTAGGTCGTCGACCTGCGCCGCCAGGCGGTCGGTGTCCGCCGTGCGCGCGTTCACGTCCGCGACCAGCGATCGCCGTACCGCATCAGCGGCACCGGCACTGCGCCGTACCTGTGCCGTCGCCACGCCGGTCAGCAGGCCGAGCACCAGTAGCAGACCGACGGCGCGCCCCAGCCGGAAGGGCCGGCCCGCCCGGGGCGGACGGTCGTCGTCGGGCCGGTGCTTGCGCTGCGCGGCCGCGGCGTACGCCGGGTCCAGCGCCGCCTCGGTCATGTCGACAAGGAGGCTCATCGACCCATCGACACGCTTGAGCGTGGGGGCGGGGTCGGGCATGGCCCCATCCTGCCTCACACCGGGCCTCGCCGGCGGCACGCCGGGCGGCACATCTGAGGCGCTACGCCGGGCGGCACGTCTGAGCTCATCCCTCGGAGGGCGCCGCTTCCTCGACGACTGCCGCCCACGCCGTCAGCAGCGCGCCAGCGCTGACCGCGTCCGGGCCTTCCGCCCACAGGTGGGTCACCGCCTGCGCCGGGTCGGGGAGCACCAGGGCCCAGCTGCCGTCCGGCTCGACGACCCGCACCCCGTCGGTCGTATCCAGCTCGCGGTCCCCGGCCGCCTCGACCACGCGCCGCATGACCGTGCCCTTGGCCGCCCAGGCGGTAGCCACGGAGCGACGCACGACGTGCGCCTGCGGGATGCGCTCGTCGATCTGGGACAAGCTCAGCTGGGTGCGCGCGACCAGGCCCACCAGCGCCGCGAAGGCCGCGACGCCGTCCACGGCGGTGCTGAACTCCGGGAAGATGAAGCCGCCCCGGCCGTCGCCGGCGAACACCACTCCTGGATCCCCCGCTCGGCCGGACAGGTCGCCCGGTGACGTCGAGGTCCACACGATCTCCGCACCGTGGAAGCGGGCCACCTCCTGCGCCACCCGGGTCGTGGTGACGGGCAGCGCCATCGAGGCACCCCGCCCGCGCTCAGCGGCGACCAGGTCCAGCATCACCAGCAGCGCCCGGTCGTCATGGACGAGCTGCCCCCGGTCGTCCACGAGCGCGAGCCGCTCACCGACGTGGTCGAAGCGCACGCCGAAGGCTGCCCGGGAGCTCGACACCAGGTCACCGAGCCGGTGCACGGACTGCATGTGGACGGCGAGCGTCTCGGTGGTCGTGATGTCGTCGAGCCGGTTGTTGACGGTCAGCACGTCTACCCCGAGGCGTCCCAGCAGCGTGGGCAGCACCAGGGCCGCGGCGCCCCCCGCCGCGTCCACGACCACCTTGAGGCCCGCCTCCGCCACGCCCCGCGTGTCGATGGCGGCCAGCAGGTCATGGGAATAGGAGTCCAGCAGCCGGGACGGGAAGCTCAGCTCCGCGATCTCGCCGGGGAACGCCCGGCGGAACTCCTGCCGGCTGAAGGTGCGCTCGATGCGGCGCTGCTGGGCCTGCGTCAGGTCGGCGCCGTGGTCGTCGGTGAAGATGATGTCGATCGACTGCGGGTCCCCGGGTGAGGTCCGCAACGCGACCCCGCCGCTCGCGGCGCTGCGCCCGGTTTCGTACCGCGCGACGGGCAGCGGCACCACCTCGAGGTCGATCACGTCGATCGCCGAGCTCGTGAGCGCGGCGATCACGGCGCGCTTGAACGCGCGCGCCGCCCGCGAGGCGTCACGGCTGGTCGTGACGACGCTGCCCTTCTTCAGGGTCGTGGCGTACGCCGAGGCCAGCCGCACCACGTACTCCGGGGTGATCTCGACGTTCACGAGACCCGAGACGCCTCTCGGGCCGAACAGCGAGCTCGAGCTCCGGGACTCCCAGATGACGCTGGTGTTGACGACCGCGCCGGCCTCGATGGTCTTGAAGGGGTAGACCTTCACGCTGTCGTGGACGAGTGCCTCCTCCTCGATCACGCACTCATCCCCGATGACGGCGCCCTCGTCCACCCGAGCGGCCCGCATCACGTCGGTGCTCTTGCCGATCACGCAGCCGCGCAGGTTGGCGTGCGGCCCGATGAAGGCGTTGTCGTGCACCACCGCTCGGTGCAGGAACGCGCCGCTCTTCACCACCACGTTGTCCCCGAGGACCGTGAACTCCCGCAGCTCTGCGCCCGCCTCGACCTGGGCGTAGTCCCCGATGAAGACCGGACCCTTGATGATCGCGTCGGGGTCGACCTCCGCCCCCTCTCCTACCC
>JBHEMB010000242.1:0-2878 GCA_046262855.1 Mycobacteriales bacterium
GCCGGAACCGGCGGCGGTAGTGCTCGGCGGTGTCGGGGAAGACCTGCAGCAGGTTGACGGTCGTCATGATGAGGTCGTCGAAGTCCATCGCGTTCGCCTCGCGGAGGCGCTGCTGGTAGAGCTTGTAGACCTCGGCGCGGGTGGTCTCGTGGTGGTTGGTGGCCTTGGACGCCGCGTCCTCCCAGTCGACGAGCTCGTTCTTGAGATCGCTGATCTGGTGGGACAGCTGGCGCGCGGGAAACCGCTTCGGGTCCAGGTCGAGGTCACGGCAGACCAGCGTCATGAGCCGCTGGCTGTCGGCCTGGTCGTAGATGCTGAAGGTCGTCGTGAACCCGAGCTTCTTCGCCTCGGCGCGCAGGATCCGCACGCAGGCGCTGTGGAAGGTGCTCACCCACATGCTGCGGGCCCGCCCGCCGACCAGCGCGGCGACGCGCTCCTTCATCTCGCCTGCGGCCTTGTTCGTGAACGTGATCGCCAGGACCTCCCCCGGCTGCACCTCCCGCGCCGCCAGCAGGTACGCGATCCGGGTCGTGAGCACCTTGGTCTTGCCCGAGCCTGCGCCCGCGACGATGAGCAGCGGGCTGCCCTCGTGCACGACCGCCTGCCGCTGCTGCGGGTTGAGCCCTTCGAGCAGCCGCTCAGCCCTCGGGGTGAGCACTGGGGTCTCGAACGGGAGGGCGGTCATCACCGCCAGTTTAGGTGCCGGTCCGACGATCCCGACCCCTCCCTGTGGGTGGTGGGCGTCAGTCGCGGGGGGGCTGCTCGGCGAGGAAGCGCTCGAGCTCGGCACCGAGCTCGTCGGCGCTGGGCAGCTGCGACTCGTCGAGCAGCGACCGACCCTGGCCGCTGACGAACGCGTCGTACTGCACCTCGAGCTGGTGCACGATCTCGGCCACCTCGGGCGACCCGGAGACCTGCTCGTCGATGGCCCGCCGGGTCTCGTCGGCAGCCTGGTCGAGCGCGTCGATCGGCAGCCGCAGCCCCCCGGACTTCGCGACCTCGCGGAGCAGCTGCGCTGCGGCGGCGGGGTAGGACGCCTGGCTCACGTAGTGCGGCACGTGGACCGCGAAGCCCATCGCCTCGAAGCCCGCCTCACCGAGCCGCAGCTCGAGCAGGTGGCCGGCGCTGGCCGGCACCTGCACGGTCTCGACCCAGGGCGTGTAGCCCTCGACCAACGAGGGCGGCGTCGCGTGCGCGATCACTCCCACCGGGCGGGTGTGCGGCAGCCCCATCGGGATGGCGTTCAGGCCGATGCTGCGCTTGACGCCCAGCAGCTTGCAGACCTGCTCCACCGCGAGCGAGAACCGCTCCCACTGCACGTCCGGCTCGGGGCCGGCGAGCACCAGGAACGCCTGACCGTCCAGGTCATGCACCAGGTGGATCGCCAGCACGGGGGCGTCGTAGGACTCCCAGTGGTCGCGAGCGAAGATCATGAGCGGGCGACGGGCGCGGTAGTCGAACAGCTGGTCGTGGTCGAAGCGCACGACGACCTTGCTCTCCAGCGTCGACAGCAGGTGGTCCGCGGCGATCTTGCGAGCCCCGCCCGCGTCGATGAACCCGTCCAGCGCCTGCACCATCACGACGTCTGTCAGGTCAGGGCGATCGGGTTCCAGGTCGTAGAGGTCGCTCGGGTCCAGCTTTCGCATGCACGCATCCTTTCGCACCGGGAACAACGTCGCGCGGGCCGTGTTCACTTCCCGTATGAGCGAGCTGAAGGTGGAACGGGCGCTGGCCGTCGTCGCCCATCCCGACGATGTCGACTTCGGGGCCGCCGGGACGATCGCCGGTTGGGTCGACGAGGGCATCGAGGTCACCTACCTGCTGTGCACGAACGGCGACGCCGGCGGCTTCGACCCCAGCGTGCCGCGTGCGGACATCGCGGGTATCCGCCAGGAGGAGCAGCGGGCCGCCGCCAAGGAGGTCGGGGTGTCCGACGTCCGCTTCCTCGGCTACCCGGACGGGCAGCTGGTGCCGTCCTTCGAGATCCGCCGCGACATCAGCCGCGTGATCCGCCAGGTGCGGCCGCAGCGGCTGCTCATGCAGAGCCCCGAGATCAACTGGGAGCGCATCGGTGCGTCCCACCCCGACCACCGCGCGGCCGGAGAGGCGACGCTCAACGCGGCTTACCCCGACGCCCGCAACCCGTTCACGCACGTCGAGCTGCTGCAGGTCGAAGGGCTCGAGGCATGGACGGTCCACGACGTCTGGGTGATGGCCGCCGGCCAGGGCGGTGGCGCCAACCGCTGGGTCGACGTCACCGAGACCTTCGACCGCAAGGTCGCGGCACTGCGCCAGCACGCCAGCCAGACCGCCCACATGGGCGACCTCGAGGGCATGCTGCGCGGCTGGCTGGGTGCCAACGCCGTGGCCGGCGGCCTGCCGGACGACCGCCTCGCCGAGTCCTTCCGCGTGGTCGCGATCCCGTAGCCGTCAGGGCTCGTGGGCGCCCTGGCGACCGCCGATCGAGGTCTCCTGGTCGCTGAGGAGCGACAGCACTCCCGGTGCGAGCCAGCACAGCAGCAGCGCGGGCCCTGCCAGCGCCAGGGTGTGCTTCACCGCGACATAGCCGACGGGCACCGCCAGCCCCGTCAGGACGAGCTGCGCCCCACCCCAGCGCGCCGGCGAGAAGCCGCGCCGCTCCGCCATGTCGACCGTCCGCACGAAGGGCGCAGCCGTGAAGCCGACGCCGAGCGCGGCGGCGACAAGCACCGCCAGCACCACGACGACGAGCGAGAGCAGCATCGAGAGCACGACCGACCCTACGACGGCCGTAGCCTCGACGCGTGACCCGCCGACCCGCTGCCGGAGGCGGCTTCTGGGTAACGGTTCCCCCCGCGCGGCTGGAGCGCTGGCTCGACGGGTTCGCCGAGCGGCACGG
>JBHEMB010000243.1:0-6035 GCA_046262855.1 Mycobacteriales bacterium
GGTCAGGCGAGGTCGGGGCTCGGGGTGACGGCGCCGTGCACGTGCGCCGGCAGGGTGGGGCCGAAGGTCTCGAGCAGCTCGAGCTCGGCCTCGACCACGCCGGCCAGCCGCCGGACGCCCTCCTCGATGCGGGACGGCTCGGGAAAGCAGTACGACAGCCGGAGCTCGCGTTGCCCCTGGCCGTCGGCGTAGAAGCCGATGCCGGGCACGTAGGCCACCCGCGCGGTGATCGCCCGCGGCTGCATCACCTTGGCGTCGAGCCCGGCGGGCAGCGTGGTCCAGACGTAGAACCCGCCGGTCGGGTGCGTCCAGGTGGTGCCCGCGGGCATCAGCGTCTGCAGCGCCCCGAGCATCGCGTCACGACGCTCCTGGTAGATCCCCTTGAAGACCTCGACCTGCCCCTGCCAGTCCTGCGTCGACAGGTACTCCGTCACCACCATCTGGTTCAGCGCCGGCGGGCACAGCACGGACGCCTCGGACGCGAGGACGAGCTTCTCGCGCACCGCGTGCGGCGCCAGCACCCACCCGACCCGCAGCCCCGGTGCGAACGTCTTCGAGAACGACCCGAGGTAGATGACGTTCTCCTCGTCGCCGCGCGCCCGGATCGCCGGCGTCGGCGGGCCCTCGAAGCCGAGCAGCCCGTAGGGGTTGTCCTCGATGACGAGCAGCCCCGCCGCCACGCAGATGGCCAGCACCTCGTCGCGGCGGGCGTCGGACAGCGACGTGCCGGCCGGGTTGTGGAAGTTCGGGATCGTGTAGAGGAACTTCGCCCGCCGACCGGAGGCAGTCACCGCTGCGATGGCTTCACGAAGGGCCTCGGGGACCAGCCCGTCCTCGTCCATCGCGACGTGCACCACCTCGGCCTGGTACGAGGCGAAGGTGCCGAGCGCGCCGACGTACGACGGAGCCTCGGCCAGGATGACGTCGCCCGGGTCGATGAAGATGCGCGTGATCAGGTCCAGCGCCTGCTGCGAGCCGACCGTCACGGTGACGTCGTCCGGCGACCCGACCACGCCCTCCAGTGCCATGACGGAGCAGATGTGCTCGCGCAGCACGGGATCGCCCTGGCCGCTGCCGTACTGCAGGGCGGCGGCACCACGGGTCGCGAGCAGGTCGGACATCAGCTTGCCGACGGCATCCAGCGGCAGGGCCGTCGTGTACGGCATGCCGCCGGCCAGGCTGACGACCTCAGGGCGGCTTGCCACCGCGAACAGAGCTCGGATCTCGCTCGCAGTCATCCCCGCTGTGCGCTGCGCATAGCGGCCGGTGAACGCGTCCAGAGTCACCCCAGCCATGGGTCCACGGTACCGGCGCTGTCTTCCTCATTGGCGGACGCGTGACTACCCTGGCTGCGTGGCTTCCCCCCACCGAGGCGCGGTCGTGCTCTCCGTGCTCGGTCTCCTCTTCGGCATCGCCGGTGGTTGGGTCGGCGGTCTCGTGCGAACCCGCACCGGCGGCAGTGCTTCCCGCGGGGGTGCCGTTGTCTAGGCGCTGCGTGAACATCACGCTGGACAACCTTGACGACCTGCCGAGCCGCTGCCGCAAGTGCGTGTTCTGGGAGCTCGACCCGGTCAGCCACGACCGTGCGGTGGAGGCCGGCGACACCGCCTTCGAGAAGGAGAGCTGGGTCTCCGCGACCCTGCTCGAGTGGGGCTCGTGCGGCAAGGTCGCGTACGTCGACAGCGTCCCGGCGGGCTATGTGATGTTCGCGCCGCCGATGTACGTCCCGCGGTCCGTCGCCTTTCCCACCTCGCCCGTCAGTGCCGATGCGGTGCTGCTGATGACCGGGCAGGTGCTGCCCGAGTTCGCCGGCGGCGGGATCGGGCGGATGATGCTGCAGTCGGTCGCCAAGGACCTGACACGCCGTGGGGTGAAGGCCATCGAGGCGTTCGGCGACCTGAACCACAACCCGGATGCGCCGGCCTGCGTGCTGCCGGCCGATCACCTGAAGGCGGTCGGCTTCAAGACGGTCCGGCCGCACCACCGCTTTCCGCGGTTGCGGCTCGAGCTCAAGAGCGCGGTCTCCTGGCGCGAGGACGTCGAGGTCGCGCTGGAGAAGCTGCTCGGCTCGATGACCGACCCGCTCCTCCGACCGGTCTGAGCGGCGGGGCAGCATGCCCCTGATGTCCTAGCGGGGCAGGATGTCCCCCGTGTCCGGAGTCAGCAGAGCCGAGGCGTGGCTGCTTGCCACTGCCGGGCTGGTGCTCGGCTGCGGTGTGCTGTCCGTTCCCTTCCTGGACGACGGCAGCGCGCCGCCCTCCTCCGGGGCGGCCCCTTCGCCGGTGCCGTCGCCCACGCGCAGCGCCGTACCGCTGACCGTGTCCGAGGTGCGCATCACGACGTACTCCCGCGGCTCGCACCAGCTGGCGGTCCGGGCGCTGGTCAGCACGGGTACGTCGGCCGCGCTGCACGTCGGCGCGCGGAGCTACCCGTTGCGCCTGGTCGACCGCGAGGTCACCGGGACGGTCCCGATCACGTGCGGCCCGCCGGTGCCTGAGCTCCAGCTCGTCGTCCGGACCGGGGCCGGACCCGTCCTGATCCAGTCGCTCGGGCGACCGACCGCTGCGGTCGCGGAGGCCTGCGCCGCCCCCCTGCCCGGCACCCCGGCGCCGACCGCTTCCCCGCGCGGCTCCTGACCCTGCGTAGCGGGGACAAAGTGACAACTGCCTCGTCCTGGCGCGGTCCGACTCGCATCGTCGCTGGCGGGAGCTACAGGTGCGCGAGGTCGGGGAAGCGCAGGACGCCGGTGGGAGGGTCCAGCTCCGCCGGGAGGTAGAGCCGCTGGACGGCGACGAGCACTGCCTCAGCGACCACGTCGCGCACTGCCGGGTCGTCGAGCCGGGCCGCGTCACCGGCATGCGTGACGTGGCCGAGCTCCAACCGGACGGCGGGCATCTGGGTGAGCCGCAGCAGCGTCCAGGTCTTGGCGTGCGCCCGGCAGTCGAGGAAGTCGGTGCGGGCGACCACCTCGCGCTGGACGAGGGACGCGAGCTGCTCACCCACGGTCGAGGTGATGCCCGAGCCGGTCCCGTAGTGGTAGGTCGCGACCCCCTGGCACCGCGGCGAGTCCGCCCGATCGACGTGCAGGCTGATGACGAGGTCTGCCCGCACGTCGTTGGCGAGCCCTGCACGCTGCTCCTCGGTGGGGCAGCTGTCCGGGCCACGGGTGAGCACCGCTCGGACCCCTACGGCGCTGAGGCGTCCTTCGAGCCGGGCGGCGAGGTCCTCGACGAGGGCGGCTTCCTCGAGGTGGTGGGCACGGGCACCGCGGTCCGGTCCGCCGTGGCCGGGGTCGATGACCACGACCTTGCCGGGGAGCGCTGCGCCCGACCGGTGCAGCTGCTCGGTCTCCCGCAGCGCCTGCGGGCGACCCCCGGTGACGAGCCGCCCGAGCTGCTTGAGGGCACGCAGTGTGGCCGGCCCGCAGACCCCGTCGCTGCGCAGGCCGTACTCGCGCTGGAAGGCCTTGAGGGCCGCCTCCGTCTGGAGGCCGAAGACGCCGTCGACCCGCCCTGTGTCGAAGCCGAGCTCAGCGAGCCGCTCCTGCAGGGCAGCGACGTCGTCCCCGGCGTAGAGCTTGCCCGCCAGCGACAGCAGCCGGTCACCCAGCGACAGCCGCGCGGCCTGCAGCGCCCCCCACGTCTCAGGGCCGACGATGCCGTCGACGACGAGTCCGCGGTTCTGCTGGAACTCGCGCACCGCCCAGTCCGTGCGCTGGTCGAAGACCGGTTCGGGGGGCGGTGGCGTCAGTAGCCCGAGGTGGGCCAGCGCGGCCTGGATCTCGTTGACGGCGGGACCCGCGTCACCGCGGCGGAACACAAGCACCTACGCAACCTCCCCCGGGACGGACCTCAGCATGCACGAAGGCCGGGCTCGCGCTGCGGCCCGGCCTTCGAGAGGGGGTGCGGTTAGAGGTAGGCCTCGAGGTCCTTGAGGATGGCAGCCTTCGGCTTCGCTCCGACGATGGACTTCACGAGCTTGCCGCCCTGGAACACGGCCATCGTGGGGATGGACATGATCTGGTAGTCGCGGGCCGCACCGGGGTTCTCGTCGATGTTGAGCTTCACGACGGAGAGCTTGTCGGCGTGGTCGCCGGCGATCTCCTCGAGGACTGGGGCGACCATCTTGCACGGTCCGCACCACTCCGCCCAGAAGTCGACAAGCACGGGCTTGTCGCTCTGCAGCACGTCCGTCGCGAAGGTCGCATCGGTGACGGTCTTCGTGTTCGCGCCCATTCAGGCTCCTGTTGTCGTTGGTGTCGTCAAGAACGTAGCGATGAGGAGGGTCATTCCCCTCGGGCGGCCAGGTACCGCTCCGCGTCGAGCGCTGCGGCGCAACCGGTCCCGGCAGCGGTGACGACCTGCTGGTAGGTGTGGTCGACGAGGTCGCCGGCGGCGAAGACGCCGTCGAGGTTGGTCGCGGTCGAGCGGTCCTCGACCAGGACGTAGCCCTCGTCGTCGAGCTCGACCTGGCCCTTGACGAGCTCCGACCGCGGGTCGTGACCGATGGCGATGAACAGCCCGGTGGCCGCCAGCTCGGAGGTCTCGCCCGTCTTCAGGTTGCGCAGGGTCACCGAGGAAAGCTTGCCCTCACCGTTGGCGGAGACGACCTCGCTGTCCCACACGAACCGGATCTTCTCCATGCCGAACGCCCGGTCCTGCATGATCTTCGAGGCGCGCAGCGTGTCGCGACGGTGCACCACGGTGACGGTCCGCGCGAAGCGGGTGAGGAAGGTCGCCTCCTCGAGCGCGCTGTCGCCGCCACCGACGACGACGATGTCCTGCTCGCGGAAGAAGAACCCGTCGCAGGTCGCGCACCACGAGACGCCGTGGCCGGACAGCTCCTTCTCGCCGGGGATGCCGAGTTCGCGGTACGCCGAGCCCATGGCGAGCACGACGCTGTCCGCGAGGTACTCCTCGTCGCCGACCTTGACGACCTTGGGACTCACGGTGAGGTCGACCGAGGTGACGTCGTCGGTGACGAAGACGGTGCCGAACCGCTCGGCCTGGGACCGGAGCTTGTCCATCAGCTCAGGGCCCATGATCCCGTCCGGGAAGCCGGGGAAGTTCTCGACGTCGGTGGTGTTCATGAGCGCCCCACCGGCGGTGACTGCGCCCTCGAAGCAGATCGGCTGCAGGCCCGCACGGGCCAGGTAGAGGGCGGCGGTGTACCCGGACGGCCCGGAGCCGATGACGACGGCCTTGACCCTGCGTGCGTCAAGGGCGCTGGGGACGTCACTGCCGACGATGCTCACGTGGTGCCTCTCGTGTGGTGGTGCTGCCGAAACGCCATGCTAGGGATGATCCTTCCCTGCACGCTCCCGCCTCCGCCGAATGACAGGATGACGGCGTGCCCCCGACCCGCTGCGCCGCCCATCCGGGTCGTCCCGCCATCGACAGCTGTCCCGTGTGCGGGCGGCCCCGCTGCGGCGCGGACGCGGCCCGTCCGCTCGGCGGCGGCTGCGCGGTGTGCCACGGCATCAGCGAGGCTGGGGCTCACCGACCGGCCTCGCGCCCGGAGCTGCTCGTCCGGGGCGCGCTCGGCGCCAACCTGATGGCGGTCGTCTGGGGCTTCGTCGAGGCGGAGTACGTCCAGGCCGGCGTCTTCCAGTACCTCGCTCCGCTGGTCCTGGGCGCGTTCACCGGCGGCGTCGCGCTGTCGGCCTCGGGGCAACCGCGTGGTCGGGACGGCACCCGGATGCGCGTGATCGCCGTGGGCTACTCGCTGCTCGGCTGTGGCTGGGGGTTCGTGCGGGAGGGCACCTTCGGCGCCTTCTCGACCTCAGGCGACGTGCTGCTGCCCTACCTGCTCGCGGCGGCGGCCTGCTGGGCCTGGACCCTGCCGCCGAAACCCGCGAAGGAACCCGGCTGACGGCTACTTGGCTGGGCGGTCGGCCTTGACGTAGACGTAGAGCTCGGACTCGCAGAGCGGCCCCACCACCCAGATGTCGACCTTGCTGGGACGGGACGACGGCAGCACCACGACCAGCGCCGGCTTGCCCTGGTAGGACGCGTAGTCGAGCGCGAGCGGCACGC
>JBHEMB010000244.1:0-5533 GCA_046262855.1 Mycobacteriales bacterium
GTGTAGAGCAGGTAGAGGTCGTCCGGCGAGTGCCCGATGTCGGGCAGTACGGACGGGCTCTCGGCCAGGACGGTCTCGTAGTCGACGGCGCCGGGGAGCAGCGGCGTCCCCGACCCGTCGTCGACCTGGATGAGCACGTCCAGCTCGGACCGGAGCTCGTCGACCCGGTCGGCGAAGCAGCCGTGGTAGATGACGGCCCGCGACCGCGAGTTGAGGAAGAGGTACTGCAGCTCCTCGGCGACGTAGCGGTAGTTCACGTTGACGGGCACGGTGCGGCTCTTGAAGCAGCCGAGCATCGACTCGAGGTACTCGTTGCCGTTGTGCATGAACAGGGCGACGTGGTCCTGACCCGACTCGTGGCCGGCCAGCTGCGCACGAGGGGTGCGGGCCCCGAGACCACGGCCGTGCAGGTAGGACGCGAGCCGGCGGCTCCGGTCGCCCAGCTGGCCGTAGGTGAGCCGCCGGTCCCGCCACACCATGACCTCCCGGTCCGGGATGGCGGCAGTGATGACCTCGCTGACGAGGGCCAGGTTGAACTGCTCGTTCATCTACAGGCCGAACGTCGGGTTGTCGTCGGTGACCCCGGCGAACTCGGAGTAGTCCGGCCCGCGGCGCAGGTGATGTCCGCCGTCGACGTCGATGCACTGGCCGGTGATCCAACGGGCCCGGTCGCTCGCGAGGAACGCGACGAGGTCCCCGACGTCTCCGGGCTCACCCACCCCGGGGAGCGGGGTGTTCTCCATGTAGGACCGGAAGATCGCACCGTCACGGGGCACGACCTCCATGAGCTCCGTAGCGGTGAAGCCGGGCCGCACCGCATTTGCGCGGACGCCGGCCGGCCCGTACTCGTCGGCGATGTTGCGGACGAGCTCCTCGATGGCCGCCTTGGAGACGGGGTAGGCCCCGAACCAGCGATGCGTCACATGACCGGCCAGGGAGGAGACACCGATGAACGATCCCTTGCTGCGGACCAGGTGGGGCAACGAGTGCTTGGCGAGCAGCATGGTGCCGAGCACGTTGAGGTGCAGGACGCGGGTGAACTCCGCGAGGTCCTGCGTGTGGGTCGGGCCGAGCATTCCCCCGCCGCCCGCGTTGGCGACCACAGTGTCCAGCCGTCCCTTCGATGCCACCTCGGCAACCAGCGCCGTGACGGACGCCTCGTCCGTCACGTCCGCGACGACGTACGACGCGCGCTCACCGAGCTGATCGACGGCGGCCTTCAAGGTGTCCTCCGTGCGCCCGCAGATCGTCACGTCGGCGCCGTCGGTCAGCAGTGCCTCGGCACAAGCGAAGCCGATTCCAGTCCCTCCACCACTGACGAGGGCGACGGTGCCCTCCAGGCCAGCTGCAGGTCGGGGCATCAGAGATCCTTCCGTTGAGAGGTCACCAGCCGGACGGCAGGTTCGTGAAGTCGGGCGTACGGCCCTCGGCGAACGCGCTCAGCGCCTCCGTGTTGGCCGGTCCCCCGAGCAGCCGCTTGAAGTGCTCGACCTCGCGCTGCTGGGCGGCCTCCACCTCGGCTCGGATGGGCGCCCAGAGCGTGTCCTTGATGGCGGCGAGGCTCGAGATCGGTTTGCTGGCAAGGAGTTCTGCGTGCCGACGGGCCGTCGGCATCAGCTCGTCGGGCTCGCACAGCTTCCACGCGATGCCCATCTGGTGGGCCTCTTCGGCGCTGATCCACTCGGAGGACATGAACAGCCACGCAGCGTTCTGCCGCCCGATGAGCTGGGGGAACAAGTAGCTCGATCCCGCCTCGGGCGCGACGGCGAGGTCGCTGAACGGGCACTTCAGTCGGGCGGCCGTCGACATGAAGACGAGGTCGGCATACCCCAGGAACGTGGTACCGGCACCGAGCGCCAACCCGTTGACCGCCATGATCAGCGGCTTTGGCAGGTCGGCCATCGCCTTCAGCACGCCCATGAAACCGTGCTTGCCCATGACGAACGCGTCGGGGTCGGCGTTGCGCTGCGCCATCTCGATGAGGTCGGCGCCGACGCTGAACGCCCTGCCGCTGCCCGTGACCAGCACCGTCGCGACGGAGTCGTCGGTCGCCGCCCGGATCAGCTCCTCGGCCAGGGCGTCGAGCAGCGCCTCACTGATCGCGTTGAGGTTCTCAGGCCGGTTCAGGGTCAGGGTGCGGACGCGGTGGGCGTCCTGGACGAGGACGAGGCTCATCTGTTGCCGAGGGGGGCCGTCGGCGTGAAGCGGACCGGTAGCGACTCGTAGCCACTGACGAAGTTGGCCGGCCGGAACGCGGGCTCGTCCGGCTCCACGAGCTCCAGGTCGGGGAAGCGCTCCAGCACCCGGTCGACCATGGTCCGGACCTCGACCCGGGCCAGCGCGTTGCCGAGGCAGAAGTGCGTCCCGAAGCCGAACGCTACGTGCTCGTTCGGCGTGCGCGTGATGTCGAAGCGGAACGGGTCGTCGAACACGTCCTCGTCGCGGTTGGCGGACGGGTAGAGCAGCAGCAGCTTCTGTCCCTCCTTCAGGTCCTTCCCGCCGTAGCTCAGGTCCTGCGTCACGCAGCGCGCCATGTTCTTGATGGGGCTGACCCAGCGCAGCATCTCCTCGACGGCGCTCGGCAGCAGCGTGCGGTCTGCGCGCAGCTTGTCCCACTGCTCGCGGTCCTTCAGCAGCTGGTAGATGCCGCCGCTCATCACGTGCCGGCTGGTCTCGTCGCCGCCGATCAGGATGAGCAGCGACTCGTGGATGAGGTCCTCGTCGGTGAGCTTCTGCCCATCGACCTCCGCGTGCACGAGGATGCTGATGAGGTCGTCGGTCGGCGTGGCCCGGCGCTCCTCGACGGCGCCGGTGACGTAGCCGCTGTAGCCCACGAAGGCGTCGGTGAGGCGCGCGACGGTCTCCTCGTCCTGAACCCCGACCAGCGCGGACAGCAGGGTGTCAGACCAGTCGAGCAGCGTCCCGAAGTCCTTCTCGTCGAAGCCCAGTGCGCGGCCGATGACCTCGATCGGCAGCCAGGCGGCGACGTCGCGGACCAGGTCGCACTCGCCCTTCTCGCAGACCCGGTCGAGGATGCGGTCGGTCATCGCCAGGACCGCCGTCTCCTGCTCGCCCACGCGACGCGGCGTGAAGCCGGTGGCGACCAGCTTGCGGCGCAGCAGGTGCTGCGGGTCGTCCATGTCGATCATCATCGCGACCGGGCCGTTGTCCGGCCGGATGCCCTGTGCGCTGGAGAACAGCTCCGGCTGGGTGGAGATCGCGCGCACGTCGGCGTGCTTGGTGATCCCCCAGACCTGGCCGTCGAAGTGCACGGGGTCGTTCTGCCGGCACCAGGTCAGCTCCTCCTGAGGATCCCTGCCCCAGAAGGCACCGTCGACGAAGTCGATGTTCAACGCTTCTCCATCTGATCTGCTGCGAGTCGGGCGAATGCCATCCCCGGGGTGATGCACGATCCGGGTCCGGGATAGGTGTGGCCCATCATGGAAGCCATCGTGTTGCCCGCGGCGTAGAGGCCCGGGATGACCGATCCGTCCTGCCGGGTCACGCGGGCGTGCTCGTCGCACACCAAGCCGCCCTTGGTGCCGAGGTCCCCCAGCACCACCGGTGCCGCGTAGAACGGTCCCTCGTCGACGGGCGCGAGGGACGGGTTGGGGAACTCGTGACTGGTCGGTGCCAGCCCGCCGTACCCCAGGAAGACTGTGAGCAGCTGCCGCTCGAAGCTGCCCTCGCGGCCGCGTCCGAAGTCCTCGTCCACCCCCGAGTGGGCCATCACGTTCCAGCGGGCGGTCGTCTCGGGCAGGCCGGCGAGGCCGAGCGTCTCGGCGAGCTCCTCGACGGTCTCGGCGCGGTGCAGCGTGCCCGCCTCGATCCAGGGCGTCGGGTCCTGGTCGGGTTGCAGTCCCGCGAAGCCGTACCGCCTCAACCCCCGCTCGTCGAAGACGAGGTACGACGGCAGCCGCGCGTCGTCGAGGCGCATCTGCTGGCCGTACTCGTTGTAGGCGATCCCCTCGTTGCCCCAGCGCCGACCGAACTGGTCGACGACGAAGCCGAGCGGTGCGGTGCGCTCCCAGAGCAGGAACGACGGGCCGTCCGGTCGCTCGAACGCGGGCGTCCACCACGCGTCCTCGAGCAGGTCGGTGGCGGCGCCCAAGGCGAGACCAGCACGGTGCCCGTCGCCGGTGTTGCCGTCGACGCCGAGCGACCACCGGCCCTCGCGCACGAAGGGCAGCTGGTAGTCGGAACGCATCTCGGAGTTGTGCTCGAAGCCACCGGTGGCGAGCAGAACGCCTGCAGGAGCGGCGATCTCACCACGGTCGCTCATCACCCCGACGACGCGGTCGCCGTCCGTCACGAGCTCACGGAAGGCGCACCTGGTCCAGATCTCGACCCCCGCGTCGCGACAGGCCAGCAGCAGCTGACCGACCAGAGAGCGACCCCCGAACAGCCGTCCGCCGAGATCGTAGGACGGCATCGGCGGACCGCCGTCGCCGTAGGGAAGCTTCTCCCGCAACGGCCACGGGATCCCGTCCGCGACCTCCTTCGAGACGCTCTTCGGCGCGATGGCGCGGCCGTCGATGCGGCCACCTGGCTCGTCGGGGGCGTAGTCGGGGAAGCCGTGCAGCCGGTTGAAGCGCACCCCGAGGGTGGCGAGCCAGTCGATCGTCGGCGCGGCGGCGTGCAGGAACGCCTGCTGCATCGAGCGGGGGGTGCGATCGCCGACCGTGTGGTCGAGATAGGTCTGAGCCTCCTCGAGGGAGTGCTGGACCCCGAGCTCGACCAGGCAGGTGTTCGTGGGCGCCCAGAGCCCGCCACCAGTGAGTGCGGCCGTACCACCGACGACCTCGTCCTTCTCGAGCACGAGCACGCGGAACCCGCGGGTCGCCGCGCGCAGCGCACCCGTCAGGCCTGCTGCGCCCGTGCCCACCACCACGACGTCGTGGTCCTGGTGCACGGTCACTTCTTGTCGGGGAGCGGGATCCGCTGCTCCGTGCCCGCGCCCTTGTGCTGCCGGATGCTGTCCTCCACGAGGTTGTTGAAGCCAGCCCCGCGCGGCCAGCCGACGTAGTGCGTCAGGAAGATGGTGATCTCGCGCAGCTGGTCCGGGGTGAACTCCTCCAGGGCCAGGGCCGCGTTCAGCTGCACCGGCAGCACGGCGGTCTCCCCCAGCGCCGCGAACACTCCGAACAGCATCAGGCGGCGTTCGCGGACGGTGAGGCCCGGACGGTTCCAGATGTCGCCGAAGAGGTGCTCGGCCGTGACGCCGAAGAAGTCGCCGGGGATGTCCGGCACCTGGCCCCAGGCGTACACCTCGGCCATCGTCTCCATCCCGCGCTCACGAGGGGTCTGATCGGTCACGCCTTCTCCTCCGACGAGTGGGGGACGCCGAGTCCGGCGGCCAGAGTCTGCAGGGCGAGAGCCGCGAACGGAAGATCCACTCCGAGCTGCTCCCCCATCGCCAGCGCGAGGGTCAGATCCTTCTCCGCGAGCCCAAGGGCGTGCTCGAAGATCGGCCGCAGTCCGTCATCGGCGGGCAACGGCCCCGTTGAGGCGCGGACCATGACGGCCGACGGGC
>JBHEMB010000245.1:0-2910 GCA_046262855.1 Mycobacteriales bacterium
CCGTCCGCAAGCAACCGTTCACACAGGTGAGAGCCCAAGAAGCCGGCTCCGCCGGTGACCACAGTCCGCATTCAGGCGAGTCTAGGACTCGTCCACGAGAATGGACGCATGTCCGCCCGACTGGCTGCCGACCTCGGCCTACTCATGCTGCTGGCGGTGTCCGGATTCGCGTTTCGGCAGCTGCGGCAAGGCGGGCTCGACGTCATCTCCCGAGCTGGCTTGTTCGTCAACCTCGCCGGCGTCTCAGTGCTCTGGCTGCGGACCGACAAGGCGATGGAGGGACCGATCCTGGTCGTCCTAGGGGCGCGGCACGGCGTAACGACCGCGGACCTGCTGGTTTTCGTCCCAGCCGTCCTCTGCCTCTGGCTGACCGACGTCGTTCAGGTCTCCTTGGTGTCGGCCCGGCTGAAGCGCAGGTAGGACCGCGACGGAGTCGGCCCGCGCTGGTCCTGGTAGCGGCTGCCGTAGATCGAGGAGCCGTAGGGGTGCTCCGACGGGGACGAGAGCTGCAGCACGCAGATCTGCCCGATCTTCATGCCCGGGTAGAGCTTGATCGGCAGGTTCGCCACGTTCGACAGCTCGAGCGTCACATGCCCGCTGAACCCCGGGTCGATGAACCCGGCGGTCGAGTGGGTGAGCAGGCCCAACCGTCCGAGCGAGCTGTTGTGGGTGGGCACGTACCCCCGGCCGATGAGGAAGACCCCGTCCTCGGCCGCGACCTCGATGCAGCGCACCGGTATTGACGGCACCGGTCGAACCGCCACGACAGCGCGGAAACGCGACTGGCGGAGCTTCGGAGCGAGGCGAGCGAGCTTGCGCTCCAGCCGGAAGGCCGCGATGTGCGGCGTGAACTTCACCTGGTACGCCGGTCCGCAGTCGATGCCGTTGAGCATTGCCGACTTCTTCCGCTGCACGGGGCGGAGCCCGAGGCTCGCCGCAAGCTCGAAGACCGCCTCAGCAAGCTGCGGCAGCTTGCTGACAAACTCACAGCGACCGATCTCGTCGGCGTACCCGTCGCTGTCCATGAGCCCTTGGAGCAGGGAGAGCCGCTGCTCGAAACTTCCTTGGAGGTACTCAAGCGGTACGTGCTTGTCGCCCAGGACACCGAGTTTCCGCAGCTTGCCCTGGAAGGTGTCGCCCGTGCTGTACCTCCCCGCTGCGTCGCGGACACGGTCCTCGCGCGTGCCACCTAGGCGCCAGCCGTACTGACTGCTGGTGCGGTGAATTTCGTAGCCGGCCGCCCGGATCTCGTCCACAACCTGCTGGTCAGCGGTCGTGATCGTCGCGCTGGAAGTCGTTCCGTCACCTAGCCAGATCCCAAAAACATACGGGTCGATGGGGAGCTCGCGCTCCTCGTACTCGGCCGGCCCAGCAAGCGGGATGTGGTGGTTCCACTCCTTGTGATCGGCCGTCCTGAGCGTTCGGGCCAGGTCTTCGGTGGTCTTGCTCGTCGGGCCTTCCCCGGTCCGCCTGGCCCGGACCCTCTCCGACTTCGTCCACGTCACCCACTGGTGCTGGGCGTCCGCGATGAAGGAGCTGCCATCAGACAGCAGAACCTCATAGCACGGCCGGTTCTCCATGAACCCAGTCGTGGCGACCACCTTGGTCGGCTTCCCATCGCTGCCGAAGACCTCGTCACCGACTTCCAGGTACTGCATGTGCGTCCAGCCCCAGGGCGTTGGCACCTCGGTGTCCAGCGCCAGGGCCTTGCCCTCAAGTCGGCTCGCGAGGTCGTCACCGAGGCTGATGACCTCCAGCGTGGACCCGAGGACGAACTCGCCGGGGTGCAGGATGAAGGGGTCGTCGCCGTCCGGCTCGACAGGCACCGTGAGGTCGTCCTGCTGCTCGGACGGGTCGATGTGGGTGTAGCGGTGGTTGGCGAACACCCGGAAGTACCGGTCCAGGCGTACGTCGATGCTGCTCGGCTGGATCATCGCCTCGTCGAACGGGCTGAGCCCAAGCCGGCCGGCGTCGATGGCGGCCTTCAGATCGCGGTCGGAGAGCAGCACGCGGGGAGCCTAGCCAAGCGACGCAAAAGCCCGCGTCCGTCTATGCTCTGACGGTCCCGCGGGCGTAGTTCAATGGTAGAACATCAGCTTCCCAAGCTGACAGTGCGAGTTCGATTCTCGTCGCCCGCTCCACCCTCAACAGGCTCCCACACCACAAAACCGCAGGTCACAGCCATGATCGCGGATCTTGCGTTCTCGTCAGGTTGACTCTCACTGACCCGCGAATACCGCCGCGTGCCACTCGTTCTTGCACGGAAGTTGCACGCGAGGGGCACGGCCGCCGGGTGTCTCGGGGCCGCGTCACGGGGCTCAGTAGCGCCGGGCGGATCTTCACGCACCGCGTCACGGCGGCTGAGGCCGCAAGGGCTTCTCAGCACCACTCCGGAGCTTGAGGCGCTGTCGCTGCTGACCGAGGACGGCGTGTACTGCCGCCTGATCGACGGGACCGAGATCGAGGAGCTGCAGACTTGGCTTCGGCGACGACCTGCTGGCCGAGCGCGGGATTGACCGGGGGGACGACGTCAACGGCGCGGCGGGGCTGCTTCCTGCCGATCTGCTGTCGGGACTCGGCCTGAGCGCCTACGACAGGCTCCCAAGCTGACAGTGCGAGTTTGATTCTCGTCGCCCGCTCCACTCTCAACAGATCCGTATTACAAGGGCGCTCTAGACCGTCCGGTGAAGAGTGGCTCAGATGGCAAACCCGCAGGTCACAGGGGTTTTGACCAAGTCCTCCGGGGCGCCGTCAGGTCCTCCGTAGTGCAAAATGGCAACCAGAATGGCGCCACGACCACCCCCGGGATCTCCGCGTCACTCAGGCAAGAGCAGTCGCAGCGGCCCAAGCCGCTCGACAGCCACCCAAGGACGGTTCGGCGGAAAGGCCCGCGCATCACGAGTTGGGCGA
>JBHEMB010000246.1:0-5914 GCA_046262855.1 Mycobacteriales bacterium
CGTCAGCGAGAGGCCGACCGGGGCCGCCGAGGCGGTCGCGCGAGGCGCATCCGCCAGGGTCGTCACGCGCTCGACTCTACAATTCGGGGTAGGAGCCCCAGGGCTAGGGTCGAAGGCACGATCCGCGCTCCAGGAAGAGGCTGCCCGCGTGAGCAAGACCAGCAAGCTGGAGTGGTCCGACCTGGACGGACGCGCCGTCGACGTGACCCGAGCCCTCGCGATGGATGCCGTCGAGGCGGCCGGCTCCGGGCACCCGGGCACCGCGATGAGCCTCGCGCCGGCGGCGTACCTGCTGTTCCAGCGCCTGCTGCGCCATGACCCGACCGATCCGGCGTGGCCGGGCCGGGACCGCTTCGTGCTGTCCTGCGGGCACTCGAGCCTGACGCTGTACCTCCAGCTGCTGCTGAGCGGCTACGGCCTCACGGTCGAGGACATCAGCCACCTGCGCCAGTGGGGCTCGCTGACGCCGGCGCACCCCGAGCACGGCCACACGCTCGGCGTCGAGACCACGACCGGGCCGCTCGGCCAGGGCATCGGGAACGCCGTCGGCATGGCGATGGCGGCGCGCCGCGAGCGCGGCCTGCTCGACCCGGACACCCCCGCCGGCGAGTCGGTGTTCGACCACCAGATCTACTGCTTCGCCTCCGACGGCGACATGGAGGAGGGCGTCGCGTCCGAGGCCAGCTCGCTCGCCGGCACCCAGCGGCTCGGCAACCTCATGGTGCTCTGGGACGACAACCACATCTCGATCGAGGACGACACCAACATCGCCTTCACCGAGGACGTCTGCGCCCGCTACGAGGCGTACGGCTGGCACGTCCAGCGGGTCAGCTGGCTCAGCGACGACGGCACCTACCACGAGGACGTCGCCGCGCTCGACCGGGCCATCACCGCGGCAGAGGCGGTCACCGACCGGCCGTCGTTCATCGCGCTCCGCACGATCATCGGCTGGCCCGCCCCCACCAAGCAGAACACCGGCAAGGCGCACGGCGCGGCCCTCGGCGCCGAGGAGGTCGCCAAGACCAAGGAGATCCTCGGCCTCGACCCGGAGCGGTCGTTCGTCCTCCCCGACGAGGTCTTCGCGCACACCCGCCAAGTCGTGGCGCGCGGTCGTGCGGCGCACGCCGCGTGGCAGGAGCGGTACGACGGATGGGCAGCCGACAACCCTGACGGCGCGGCCCTCCTGGAGCGGCTCCAGACCCGCACCCTGCCCAACGGCTGGACCGACGCGCTCCCCTCGTTCCCGGCGGACGAGAAGGGGATGGCCACCCGCAAGGCCTCCGGCGAGGTGCTCAGCGCGCTGGCACCCGTGCTCCCCGAGCTGTGGGGCGGGTCGGCGGACCTCGCGGAGTCCAACAACACCACGCCGAAGGGCGCGCCGAGCTTCCTGCCGCAGGACCGCCAGACCAAGGAGTTCAGCGGCGGACCCTACGGCCGGGTCCTGCACTTCGGCGTCCGCGAGCACGCCATGGGCTCGGTCATGAACGGCATCTCGCTGCACGGCGGCACTCGCGTCTACGGCGGGACCTTCCTGGTCTTCAGCGACTACATGCGGCCGGCCGTGCGGTTGGCCGCCCTCATGAAGCTGCCGGTGACCTACGTCTGGACGCACGACTCGATCGGCCTCGGGGAGGACGGCCCGACCCACCAGCCGATCGAGCACCTCTCGGCACTGCGGGCGATCCCCGGCCTGGACGTGGTCCGGCCTGCCGACGCCAACGAGACCGCCGCGGCCTGGCGGACGATCCTCGGGCACACCGACCGTCCCGCAGCGCTGGCACTGACCCGGCAGAACGTGCCGACCCTGGACCCCGCAAAGACCAGTGGCGTCGCCCGCGGCGGCTACGTCCTGGAGGACGCCTCCGACGGGCAGCCGAACGTGATCCTCATGGCGACTGGCTCCGAGGTGCAGATCGCCCTGGCGGCGCGCACCATCCTCGAGGCCGAGGGCACCACCACACGCGTCGTCTCCATGCCGTGCGTCGAGTGGTTCGAGGCGCAGGACCAGGCTTACCGCGACACGGTGCTGCCCCCGACGGTGAAGGCCCGGGTGTCGATCGAGGCTGGGGTCGCCCAGTCGTGGTGGAAGTACCTGGGCGAGGGCGGGGTACCCCTGTCGTTGGAGCACTTCGGTGCCTCCGCGCCCTACCAGACGCTGTTCGAGCAGTTCGGCCTCACCGCCGATCGGGCCGTCGCAGCGGCGCACGCGTCACTCGCGAAGCTCGGGCAGACCCGCGGTTCGACAACCGGCAACTGAGGAAGGCAACACCATGACCGACCACCTCGCAGACCTCTCCGCCGCGGGCGTGGCGGTCTGGCTGGACGACCTCTCCCGCGAACGACTGCACAGCGGCAACCTCGCCGACCTCGTCTCGACGAAGCAGGTCGTCGGCGTCACGACCAACCCGTCGATCTTCCAGAAGGCGCTGTCCGTGGGCACCGCCTATGACAAGCAGGTGAGCGACCTCGCCCTGCGCGGTGTCGAGCTCGGCGAGGCCGCCCGCGAGCTCACGACGTACGACGTCCGCTCGGCCTGCGACGTGCTGAGACTCCGGTACGACGCGAGTGACGGCGTCGACGGGCGGGTGTCGATCGAGGTCGACCCCCGGATCGCGGCGGACACCGACCGCACGGTCGCCGAGGCCAAGGCGCTCTGGTGGCTGGTCGACCGGCCCAACCTGTTCATCAAGATCCCGGCCACCCTCGAGGGGCTGCCCGCCATCACGGAGACGCTGGCGCAGGGCATCAGCGTCACCGTCACGCTGATCTTCGGCATCGAGCGGTACAATACCGTGATGGACGACTTCCTCGCCGGCCTCGAGCAGGCGAAGGCCGGCGGGCACGAAATCACGACGATGGGGTCCGTCGCGAGCTTCTTCGTCAGCCGGGTCGTCACCGAGGACGACAAGCGGCTGGGCGACGGTCACCCGCTGCGCGGCAAGGCCGGCATCGCGAACGCGCGGCTGGCCTACCAGGCCTACGAGGAGGTGTTCGCAGGCGCGCGCTGGAAGGCCCTCGAGGCCGCCGGCGCCAAGCCGCAGCGGCCGCTGTGGGCCTCGACCGGCGTGAAGGACCCCGCCTACCCCGACACGATGTACGTGACCGAGCTCGTCGCGCCGGGCACCGTGAACACGATGCCGGAGGCGACGCTGCAGGCGGTCGCTGACCACGGCGAGATCCGCGGCGACACCGTGCGGGGTTCCTACACCGAGGCGCGGCAGGTCTTCGACGAGCTCAAGGCCGCCGGCATCGACATGGACGACGTCACTGAGGTCCTGGAGAAGGAGGGAGTCAAGAAGTTCGAGGACTCCTGGAGCGAGCTGCTCGCCTCCCTCACCGACCAGCTCGCCAAGGCGCGGCCGTGATCGTCGCCGTCACGGTCAACGGGGACGGGCTCCGGGCGCACACGCAGAAGGCGCTCGAGGCGCTGCAGCGCGACAAGGTGCCCGCGCGGTTGCTGGCGCACGACGCTTCGTTGTGGGGGCCGGACGCCGAGTCCGAGGCCAGCGTCCGGCTCGGCTGGCTCGACGTGCTCGAGGTGTCCTGGAAGCTCGTGCCCGAGCTGTTGCAGCTCCGCGCCGAGCTGCGCGAAGAGGGCATCGACCGCGTCGTCCTGTGCGGCATGGGCGGCAGCTCCCTGGCGCCTGAAGTGATCTGCAAGAACGCCGACGTCGCGCTGACGGTTCTCGACTCCACGCACCCTGACCAGGTCCGCGCCGCCCTCACCGGCGATCTGCAGCGGACCGTCGTCGTCGTCTCCAGCAAGAGCGGCGGGACGCTCGAGACCGACAGCCAGCGACGCTCCTTCGTCGACGCGTTCACCCAGGTGGGCATCGACCCGAAGCGGCGGCTGGTGGTCGTGACCGATCCCGGGTCGCCGCTGGAGCAGCTCGCCCGCGACGAGGGCTACCGCGCCGTCTTCCTGGCCGACCCGCACGTGGGCGGCCGCTACAGCGCTCTGACGGCGTTCGGGCTGGTGCCCTCAGCGCTGGCCGGCGCGGACATCGAGCTGCTGCTCGACCAGGCCAACTCGTTCGCCGCGCACCTGTCCGAGGACGACAACGCCGGGTTGCAGCTCGGTGCCGCCCTCGGCGCAGACGGGCGCGACAAGATCGCGATCGACGCGGACGCGTCGCCACTACCTGGCTTCGGTGACTGGGCGGAGCAGCTGATCGCCGAGTCGACAGGCAAGCAGGGCAAGGGCCTGCTGCCTGTGGTCGTCGAGCCGGACGCTCCCGAGGCGCAGTGGCCCGCGAGCGACGTGCACGTCGTCCGGGTCGCCGGCGACCCGCCGCCGATCGGGACGAGCGTCGCAGGAAACCTCGGCCAGCAGCTGCTCGCGTGGGAGTACGCCGTCGCCGTGTCCGGCCGGCTGCTGGGCATCAACCCGTTCGACCAGCCCGACGTCGAGAGCGCAAAGCAGGCCGCCCGCGGACTCCTGGACGAGCAGCCCGAGCCGGAGAAGCCCGCCTTCACCGACGGCAGCATCGACGTCTACGCCACCGAGGGCCTGCTCTCCGGTCAGCTGACCGCCGAAGGCGCAATCGCCCGGCTGCTCTCCCTCGTACCGCGGAACGGGTACCTCGCCGTCATGGCCTACCTGGACCGGGTGCGCGACGGCCAGTTCGCGACCGTGCGCGCGAGTCTCGCCCGGCGCATCGAGCGGCCCGTGACGTTCGGCTGGGGACCGCGGTTCCTGCACTCGACGGGGCAGTACCACAAGGGCGGACCGCCCGTCGGCGTCTACCTGCAGGTCACGGGCAACGTGACGCAGGACCTCTCGATCCCGGGCCGGGACTTCACCTACGGGACGCTCATCACTGCGCAGGCCGTCGGCGACGCGAAGGTCCTCGCCGACCACGGCCGTCCGGTGCTCCGGTTGCACCTGCGCAGCGGTGACGCGCTCGGCCAGCTGCAACAGGCCCTCGCGTGACCGACCCACTGGTCGCCTCCCCTCACAACCCACTGGTCGCCTCCCCTCACAACCCACTGCGCGACCCGCGCGACCGTCGGCTGCCCAAGGTCCCGGGTCCCTGCGCTCTCGTAGTCTTCGGCGTCACCGGTGACCTGGCGCGCAAGAAGCTCATCCCCGCCGTCTACGACCTGGCCAACCGCGGGCTGCTGCCTCCCGGCTTCGTGCTGCTCGGCTTCGCCCGTCGCGACTGGGGAGACGGCGAGTTCGAGTCGATCGCGAGGGAGGCGGCCCAGAAGGGTGCGCGCACCGGCTGGCGCGACGAGGTGTGGCAGCGGATCGCCACCGCGACCAAGTTCCTGCCGGGGAGCTTCGACGACGACGCCGCGTTCGACCAGCTCGCCCAGCTGCTCAAGGACCTCGACACGTCGCACGGCACCGGTGGCAACGCCGCGTTCTACCTGTCGATCCCGCCCGCAGCGTTCCCGACCGTGCTCAAGCAGATGGAGCGCACGGGCATGGCCGACAACGAGCAGACGCGCAGCTGGCGCCGGGTCGTCGTCGAGAAGCCGTTCGGCCACGACCTGCAGTCAGCGGTGGAGCTCAACCGGCTCGTCGACGAGGTCTTCACGGCCGACGACGTGTTCCGCATCGACCACTACCTCGGCAAGGAGACGGTGCAGAACCTGCTGGCGCTGCGGTTCGCGAACGAGCTGTTCGAGCCGATCTGGAACAGCCACCACATCGACTCGGTGCAGATCACCATGGCCGAGGACGTCGGCATCGGCTCGCGCGCCGGCTTCTACGAGGGCACCGGCGCTGCCCGTGACGTCCTGCAGAACCACCTGCTGCAGCTGCTGGCCCTGACAGCGATGGACGAACCGGTCACCTTCGACGCGGCGGCGCTGCGGGCCGAGAAGCTCAAGGTGCTCGACGCGATCTGCCTGCCGCGGGAGCTCGCCTCCTACGCCGTCCGAGGGCAGTACGACCAGGGCTGGCTTG
>JBHEMB010000247.1:0-7664 GCA_046262855.1 Mycobacteriales bacterium
GGCACCGAGCGGTTCTTCCGGCCCGGGTACGCCGCCAACCTGGTGGCCAGCTGGATCCCTTCGTTCGAGGGCCTCGACGCGGCGCTGCGCAAGGGGATCCGGGTCGCCGACGTCGGGTGCGGCCACGGCGCGTCGACCATCGTGCTCGCGACGGAGTACCCGGCGTCGACCTTCATCGGTTCCGACTACCACCCGCCGTCCATCGAGGCGGCCCGCAAGGCAGCGTCTGAGGCCGGCGTCGCCGACCGCACCAGCTTCGAGGTCGAGCGCGCGCAGGAGCTGTCCGGCGGGCCCTACGACCTGATCTGCATGTTCGACTGCCTGCACGACATGGGCGACCCTGCCGGAGCGGCCACCCGGCTTCGGGAGCAGCTCGCCCCGGGTGGCCGGCTGCTGCTGGTCGAGCCGAACGGCGGCGACACGCTGTCGGACAACCTCAACCCGGTCGGCCGCTTCTTCTACGCGGCCTCGACGGCGATCTGCACCCAGAGCGCCGTCGCTCAGGGCGCTGCCGACGCGCTCGGCGCACAGGCCGGTGAGGCCCGCACCCGTGCGGTCTTCGAGGCGGCCGGCTGGTCGTCGTTCCGCAAGGCGACCGAGACGCCGTTCAACGTCGGCTACGAGGTCAACGCCTAGCCGGCTCAGCCTTTGACAAGCAGGGCCACGGCGACGGCCAGGCCGGCGACGACGACCCCGGCTCTGATGCCGTTCGCCGGCAGTCTCCTGGCGAGAGAGACGCCGAGGGTGGCGCCGCCGAAGGCGCCGATCGCGAGCAGCGCGGCCGCGCCCCAGCGGACGTGGCCGGTCACGACGAAGATCAGCGCTCCGATCAGGTTGATGACGAGCGACAGCACGCCCTTGAGCGCGTTGAGCCGTTGCAGACCATCCGCCACCAACAGCCCGAGGATGGCGAGCATCACCACGCCGAGCCCGGCACCGAAGTAGGAGCCGTACACAGCGCCGAGGCCAATGAGCAGCTGCGCCACCCACAGCGGGTGCTCCTCCGCCGCACGTCGTCCCCGCAGCCACGCCGCGACCCGGGGCTGCACCGCCAGCAGGACGCAGGCCATCAGCACGAGGAAAGGAACGATTGCCTTGAACGCGTCCCCACTGACGGCGAGCAGCAGCACGGCACCCACGGCTGCTCCGACGACGGCGGCGGCGATGAGGCGGGTGGCCCGCGCCCGCTGCCCCTCGAGCTCCCGTCGGTACGCGAACGAGCCACCGGCGTACCCGGCGAGCAGGCCCACCGACGACGTCGTGTTGGCGAGGACAGGCGGCAGCCCCGCAGCCAGCAGGGCCGGGTACGTGAGCAGGGTGCCGCCGCCGGCGAGCGCGTTCACGCCGCCGCCGACGAAGCCCGCCGCAACGACGAGCAGCCCGTCTCCAGGGCTCACTGGCCGTGCTTCAGCAGACCTGCTGTGTAGGCCTCCTCCAGCGCCTGCCAAGACGCCTCGATGACGTTCTCGTGGACGCCGACGGTGCTCCACTCCGTGACGCCGTCAGTGGTGTCGACGAGGACCCGGGTCACCGCGTCGGTGCCGTGCGCGCCGCTGACGATGCGGACCTTGTAGTCGACGAGGTCGAACGACGCGAGCGCCGGGAACAGCTCGAGCAGGGCCTGCCGCAGCGCGTTGTCGAGGGCGTTCACCGGGCCGTTGCCCTCGCCGGTCGCCACGATGCGGGCTCCCTGGGCGGCGAGCTTCACCGTCGCCTCGCTGACGACCTTGCCGTCGCGGTGCTCGACGATCACCCGCCAGCTCTCGAGGTCGAAGAACCGCGGGCGGCTGCCGAGCGCCTCCCTCAGCAGCAGCTCGAAGGAGGCATCCGCGGCCTCGAAGGAGTAGCCAACAGCCTCCAGGTCCTTGACCTGCTGGAGCACGTCCGCCGCTGTCGCCGGATCCACCACCAGACCGAGCGCCTTGCCCTTCAGCTCCACCGTCGCCCGCCCGGCGAGCTCGCTCATCAGCAGCCGCATGTCGTTGCCCACGACCGCCGGGTCCGTGTGCTGGTAGAGGTCGGGGTCGGCCTTGATGGCACTCACGTGCAGACCCGCCTTGTGCGCGAACGCGGAGGCGCCGACCCACGACGTGTGCGGGTCCAGCGGGATGTTCGCCACCTCTGCCACAGCATGGGCGACGCGAGCCAGCGACCCGAGCTTGCCCTCAGGGAGAACCACCCGGCCGACCTTGTTCTCGAGGGCAGCGACGACGCTGAACAGGTCCGCGTTGCCGCACCGCTCGCCGTACCCGTTGGCCGTTCCCTGCACGTGCGTTGCGCCGACCTCGATCGCAGCGAGGCTGTTGGCCACGGCGCACGCGGTGTCGTTGTGCGCGTGGATGCCCACCCGCAGACCCGCCTCGACGACCTGCCCCACGACGTCCTGCAGCCGGGTGGGCAGCATCCCGCCGTTGGTGTCGCAGAGCACCAGCACGTCAGCACCGGCTTCGGCAGCGACCCGCAGCACCTCCAAGGCGTAGCCCGAATCGGCGATCCAGCCGTCGAAGAAGTGCTCCGCGTCGAGGAAGACCCGCATGCCCTCGTCGCACAGGTGCGCGACCGAGTCGCGGATCATCGCAAGGTTCTCCTCGCGGGTCGTGCGCAACGCCCGCTCGACGTGCCGCACGTCGCTCTTCGCGACCAGCGTCGCGACCGGTGCCCCCGACTCGCGCAGATGCGCCAGGTCGACCTTCACGTCGCCCCCGGGCTTGCGCGTCGACCCGAAGGCGGCCAGCTGCGCGTGCTTCAGGTCCAGCTCGGACTGCGCCCTGCGGAAGAACTCGGCGTCCTTCGGGTTGGCCCCGGGCCAACCCCCCTCGATGAAGCCGACGCCGAGGTCGTCGAGGTGCCGGGCGATCGTCAGCTTGTCGTGCACAGACAGCGACAGTCCCTCCCGCTGGCTGCCGTCCCGCAGCGTGGTGTCGTAGACGTGGAAGGCGTCGGTCACGACGTCACCTCGTGCACGTCGACGCGACGGGCCAGCTGCATCGTGAGGAGCTCAGCGCAACCTGGTACGTCGAGGCGCAACGTCGCGATGTCCGTACCGTCGATCCACTCGATCCTGGACGGCTGCGCCTTGCGGGCGTGCAGGACGGACACCACGTCGGCGAGGGCGGGCATGCCTGGTGACAGGACCAGGTCGAGGGACGTGGGCATCTTCTCTCCAAGTTGAGCTGTCTGGACAAAGGCTCATGGAAACGCGAAACCCCTCCGGCCACGAGGGCAGAAGGGGTAGCGCGTCGGCTGGCTCAGGTCAGCTGACGCGCTCGGCAATGATGATCGACTCGTACATCACGCCGCACAGTATCAGGCGAGCTACGTCCTGCCCTATCCGGGAGCCAGCTCCCCGTGCCTATGCGGGAGCGAGCTCCCCGTGTCTATGCGGGAGCGAGTTCCCCGTGCCCTCTCACGACGCGCACGATGTCGCGCACCGACAGCACGCCCACCACGTCCGGCCCGTCGCACACGACCAGGTGCCGGAAGCCGCCGTTCAGCATCGCGGTAGCGGCCCGGCCGAGGTCCCAGTCCGGCATCGCGGTGACCGCATCCGGGGTCAGGTGGTCGCCGCAGATCTCGGTGTCCGGGTCCTGCCCCCGCGCAACGGCTTCGAGCATGTCGCGCTCGGTGAGGATCCCGGGCCCGTCCGCGTCCGGGTCGAGCACGACGGCGGCGCCGACCTTGCGCTCAGCCATCAGCTTCGCGGCCTGACGCAGCGTGTGGGTCGGCCCGATCATGAGGACCGTTGTGCTCATCGCATCCCTGACGTGCATGCCGCACCTCCTTCCTTGGACGGTACGTCGACCACACCGGCCTGGCTAGATGACAGACCGCACCCAGCCGTGGGTGTCCTCCGACCGGCCGTACTGGATGTCCATCAAGGCCTTCCGCAGGCCCATCGTGACCTCGCCCGGCTCGCCGCTGCCGGCGACCGCCTCGCCGCCTGGCCAGCGCAGCGCCCCGATCGGTGTGATCACGGCCGCCGTGCCGCACGCGAAGACCTCGACGACCGAGCCGTCGGCAGCGCCCTTGCGCCACTCGTCGACGTCGACCTTGCGCTCCTCGACCTCGTGACCGAGCTCCCGCGCGAGGGTGACGATCGAGTCGCGCGTGATGCCCTCCAGGATCGTGCCGCTGACCTCCGGCGTGACGAGCCGGCCGTCGTCCATCACCAGGAAGATGTTCATGCCGCCGAGCTCCTCGAGCCAACGGTGCTCGACCGCGTCGAGGAACACGACCTGGTCGCAGCCGTTGGCGATCGCCTCCTGCTGGGCGACCAGTGACGCGGCGTAGTTGCCTCCGCACTTCGCCGCACCGGTGCCACCGGGCGCTGCCCGGGTGTACTCCTGGGACAGCCACAGCGACACCGGCCGAAGCGGACCGCTGAAGTAGTTGCCGGACGGCGAGGCGATCAGCTGGAACAGCGCCGTGTCGGACGGGCGGACGCCAAGGCCGATCTCGGTGGCCCAGACGAACGGGCGCAGGTAGAGCGACGCGCCCTCGCCTGAGGGCACCCAGTCCTTGTCGGTGCGCACGAGCAGCTCGCAGGCCTCGACGAAGGCGTCCTCAGGGAACTCCGGGAGAGCCAACCGACGGCAGGAGGCCGCCATCCGGGCGGCGTTGCGGTCGGGCCGGAACAGCGCCACCCCGCCGTCCGGCTGCCGGTAGGCCTTCAGGCCCTCGAACACGGTCTGCCCGTAGTGCAGCACGACGCTGGCCGGGTCGACGCTGATCGGGCCGTAGGCCGTCAGCGCGGCGTCGTGCCAGCCCGCGGCACCTGACCACTGCACCGTGATCATGTGGTCGGTGAAGACCTTGCCGAACGCAGGGTTGGCGAGGATCCCGGCCCGGGCTTCGGCATCGACCGGGACACCTGTCGGCTGGATCGCGAACTGCAGGCTCATCCCTCCACGGTACCGAGGAAGTGGCCGGCTACGTCAGCCGCTTTGCGGAACCCGCAGGCCGGCGATGACGAGCTCTGCCTCGCGCACCTCGACGAGCGTGGCCCCGGCCTTGGCCAGGCCCGCAGCGCGGACCCGGTCGGCGTGGCCACGGCTCGCCTCGAGCGAGTCCCGGCTGTCGAAGACGACGGAGATGGCCCCGTGCCCGTTCTCGCGGTCGACCAGCAGCACAGCGCTGCAGTAGCCGGCGAGTAGTTGGATGTCGTGCAGCACCGAGGAGCTGTAGGCGTCGATGGCCCCCTCGAGCCGGCTGGGGTCGATCGTGACGCGGGTCTGGCGGGTCCAGAAGCCGGACTGCGCCGGCCGCATCCGGTCGAGGACCGCCAGCTCGAGCAGCTCGACGACGGCACGCGAGGCACCCATGGCCTCGACCAGCTTCGCCCGATGCGGCGCGAGGGCGGCGTCGGAGTCGGCTCTGGCCTCGACCGTGTCCCAGGCAGTCGTCACGGTCGCGGTGCCGGTGTTGCGGTCCGCGATCATCGACAGGCCGTGGTTGCCCGGGATCGCCGCAACCGCAGGGACAACCGTGTCCCGGACGTACGCGATCCCGGCGTCCAGCCGAGTCGGATCAGCAGTGATCGTCGTGGCGCGCACGAACATCGCGCCACCCCCTCTCATCGTTGAGCGGGCGGCCACAGCGGCCGTCTGTCGCACCGCCGACCTTCCTCCTCCGCGAGGAGGAGGGCAAGGCTCAGCCTGCGGCGAGGCCGGCGAGCGCGTCGCCCACGACGGGGGTGCTGCGCGGCTCGCTGCCGCGGGTGGCGAGGTCCTTGGCGACCGCTGCCTCGACCCGACGGGCTTCCTCGGCGTGGCCCAGGTGGTCCAGCAGCAGCGCGACGCTCAGCACCGTCGCGGTGGGATCGGCCTGCTGCTGCCCGGCGATGTCGGGAGCACTGCCGTGCACCGGCTCGAACATGCTCGGGTTGGTGCGCGAGACATCGAGGTTGCCGCTCGCCGCCAGGCCGATGCCTCCGCCGATCGCCGCGCCGATGTCGGTGATGATGTCGCCGAACAGGTTGTCGGTGACGACCACGTCGAACCGGCCCGGGTCGGTCACGAAGAACATGCTCGCCGCGTCGATGTGCTGGTAGCCGGTCTCGACATCGGGGAACTCGGCCGCGACCTCGTCGAACACCCGCTTCCAGAGACCGCCCGCGTGCACGAGCACATTGGTCTTGTGCACGAGGGTGAGGTGCCTGCGCCGCTGCTGCGCGCGCCCGAACGCGTCGCGCACCACGCGCTCGACGCCGTACGCCGTGTTCAGCGAGACCTCCGTGGCCACCTCCTGCGGGGTGCCGGTGCGCATCGAGCCGCCGTTCCCGACGTACGGGCCTTCCGTGCCCTCCCGGACCACGACCATGTCGACCGGCCCCTTCACCGGCCCTTCCACGCCCGGGTACAGCCGCACGGGGCGCAGGTTGACGTGGTGATCCAGCGCGAAGCGCAGCTTCAGCAGCAGCCCGCGCTCGAGCACGCCCGGTGGCACGCTCGGGTCACCGATGGCGCCGAGCAGAATCGCGTCGAACCCGCGCAGCTCCTCGATGACCGAGTCCGGCAGCGTCTCTCCGGTGCGGTTGTAGCGGGCCGCACCGAGGTCGTAGTCGGTCGTGCGCACCCCCGGCAGCACCGCGTCGAGGACCTTCAGCCCCTCGGCCACGACCTCCGGACCGATCCCGTCCCCACCGATGACAGCCAGCTTCGTCATGCCCGGGAAGCTACCACCCCGTACCACTTCCTAGGACTCCCATCCCACATCCTGAGACCCCCCTCCCCGCCTGAATGGATACTGAGATGGCGATTCCGAACCGACATCCGCAGCTCGGTATCCATTCACGGCGGATGGAGAGGGGTGGGCTCTAGGGGAGGGTGCGGTTGATGCCGCTCACGATGGCGCGCAGCGAGCTGGTGACGATGCTCGGGTGGACGCCGCAGCCCCAGAGGACGGCGCCGTTGACGGCGAGCTCGAGGTAGGACGCCGCCTGCGAGTCCTCACCCGCGGTGGTCGCGTGCTCGGTGTAGTCGAGCACCCGCACGTCCAGGTCGAGCGTCGAGAGGGCGTGCACGAAGGCCGCGATCGGGCCGTTGCCCGTGCCACTAATCGTGACCGGGCGGGTCCGCCACACGACGTTGGCCTCGATGCGGTCCTCCTCGTCCGAGGAGTGCTTGTACGACGTGAGCGACAGCGGCCCGGCATCGAGGTAGGTCTGCTCGAAGAGCTGCCAGATGCGGGCAGGGGAGATCTCGCCGCCCTCGCCGTCCGCCACCTGCTGGACGACCCGGCTGAACTCGATCTGCATCCGGCGGGGCAGGTCGAGGTGGTGCTCGTTCTTCAGCACGTAGGCGACGCCGCCCTTGCCGGACTGGCTGTTGACCCGGATGACGGCCTCGTACGTGCGCCCGACGTCCTTCGGGTCGATCGGCAGGTACGGGACCTCCCAGCGGAAGGAGTCGACCGGGACCCCCGCGTCTCTCGCATCCCTTTCGAGCGCCTCCAGACCCTTCTTGATGGCGTCCTGGTGGGAGCCGCGGAAGGCGGTGTAGACCAGGTCGCCGCCGTACGGGTGGCGGGGGTGCACGGGAAGCTGGTTGCAGTGCTCGGCCGTGCGCCGGATCTCGTCGATGTCGCTGAAGTCGATCATCGGGTCGATGCCCTGGCTGAACAGGTTCAGCCCCAGGGTGACCAGGTCGACGTTGCCGGTGCGTTCC
>JBHEMB010000248.1:0-3057 GCA_046262855.1 Mycobacteriales bacterium
CTGCTCGACGTAGCCCACCAGGTGTGCCCGTTCTCGCGGGCCATGGAGGGCAACGTCGACGTCCGCCGCATCGTCGCCTAACCCGCCCCCCGCCACCCGCCACATCACCAGCGCTGGGTGGTGAATGTCTGCACATTCGCAACGTTCGCCACCCAGCCCGGCACTACGCCGCAGCGCGAGCCTCGATCGCGCGCGCAACAGAGGCGGCGACAACGTCGGGCTGACTGCGAATCGCGCGCGCCGTGAACCGCAGAATCAGCCAGCCGTCGAGAGCAATCAGGTTCTGCCTGTCGAGATCGTCCGCCCAGTCTTCGCTCATCAGGTGGTAAGCGCGGCCGTCGATCTCGATGGCGATGCGTAACGCCGGATATGCCAGGTCGAGCCACATCCGCCGTCCGTGAAGCTGCAAGGGATGCTGGCGGCTAGGGGTCGCGAGTCCCGCCTCTCTCACGATCTGTAGGAACCGGCGTTCGAGCTCAGATCTGCTCCCGCCCTCGATGTCGTCTAGCAGTGACACCAGCCAGCTCGAACCGATCCGCAGTCCGAGGAAGCACCCGCGAAGCCGCTCGGCCGTCGTGAGGCCTTGCTGCACCGCGTCGACAACCGCGCTGGACGCCGCCGCACCTGACCCGAGCGCCCACGCGAGCAGTGCGCGTTCGAGCCGCACGACTGTGAGACCCCGGCGAATCTGCGTCGATGATGATCCGAGCGTGCGGCTCCGTCGTACGACGATGTCTGCAGTCGACCCGACGGCTCGCGAGTGGGCGACGACCACGTGGATGTTGGCGTCCTCGTGACCTCGCAAGCCAAAGATCTGCGCCGATGTGGCACCGTCCAACGCGGCACCCGGGCCCACGCGGTAGAGCGCCGCCTGGCAACGGCTCTCAAACGAGAGCGGTCCGGTGTAGGCGCACCAGACGCCGCGGTAGACCCGCTGCCACCTGCGGGCACGCACCTGCGAAGACGCGAACTGGCGACTGAAGCCGAGTCTCTTGAGCGTGGTTTGGTCGATGACCCGGTGATGTGCGGCGAGATGCTGGGCGAGCGCGTCGGCACGCGTCTCCAGCTGAGCCTTGGTAGTGCTTCGCGCGACCTCTGCGGCATCCATCGCCAAAGCGTGGCCGGTCGTTGCGTTGGGCTACGTCGTGCCCGGAATCTGTGGATGACCGAGGCTGGGCGGTGAATGTCTGCATATTCGCGACATTCGCCACCCAGCGTCGGGCGCCGCCGGGCCGGGCGGGCCGGGTTAGTGCCCGGCGGACGGGGTTGGTGTCGGGCGGGTGGCGTGGTCGGTGCCCGGCGGGCGGGGTTGGCGTCGGGTGGGGCGGTTACTCCGCGGTTGTCTTTTGGATCTGCATGAGGAACTCGCCGTTGCTCTTCGTCTGCTTCATCTTCTCGATGAGCAGCTCAAGGGCTTGCTGCTGCTCGAGCGCGTGCAGCACCCGGCGCAGCTTCCAGACCACCGCGAGCTCCTCGGGTGCCATGAGGATCTCTTCCTTGCGGGTGCCGGAGGCGTCGATGTCGACGGCCGGGAAGATCCGCTTGTCGGCGAGGCGCCGGTCGAGCTTGAGCTCCATGTTGCCGGTGCCCTTGAACTCCTCGAAGATCACCTCGTCCATCCGCGATCCGGTCTCCACGAGCGCGGTGGCGAGGATCGTCAGCGAGCCCCCGTGCTCGATGTTGCGCGCGGCGCCGAAGAACCGCTTCGGCGGGTAGAGCGCGGTCGAGTCGACACCACCGGACAGGATGCGTCCGGACGCCGGCGCCGCCAGGTTGTACGCGCGGCCGAGGCGGGTGATCGAGTCGAGGAGTACGACGACGTCGTGACCGAGCTCGACGAGCCGCTTCGCCCGTTCGATCGACAGCTCCGCGACCATGGTGTGGTCCTCGGCCGGCCGGTCGAACGTCGACGCGATGACCTCGCCCTTCACCGACCGCTGCATGTCGGTGACCTCTTCCGGCCGCTCGTCGACGAGGACGACCATGAGGTGGCACTCGGGGTTGTTGTGGGTGATGGCGTTGGCGATGGCTTGGAGCACCATCGTCTTGCCGGCCTTCGGCGGCGACACGATGAGGCCGCGCTGCCCCTTGCCGAGCGGCGCGATGAGGTCGATGACCCGCGTCGTGAGCTGGCCGGGCTCGGTCTCCAGGCGCAGCCGGTCCTGCGGGTACAGCGGGGTGAGTTTGTTGAACTCGACCCGCTGCCGGGCCTGCTCCGGGTCCATGCCGTTGACCGTGTCGAGGCGGACCAGCGCGTTGAACTTCTCGCGCCGCTCCCCATCCTGCGGCTGGCGCACGGCACCCGTGATCGCGTCGCCCTTGCGCAGCCCGTAGCGGCGCACCTGGGACAGGGAGACGTAGACGTCGTTCGGGCCCGGCAGGTAGCCCGACGTGCGGACGAACGCGTAGTTGTCGAGGATGTCAAGGATGCCGGCGACGGGCAGCAGCACGTCGTCCTCGCGGATCACCGGCTCGGCTTCGCCGGTGAACCCGCCCCGCTGGCGGTTGCGCCCGCGCTCGCGGAACCGGCCACGCCGCCGGTTGCCGAAGTCGTCCCGGTCGTCACGGGCGCCACCCTGACCACCCAGGCCCGGACCGACCTGACTCTGGCCACCCTGTCCCGAGCCCTGGCCCTGTCCCGAGCCACCCTGACCCTGTCCCGAGCCGCCCTGACTCTGGCCGCCCTGGCCTACCGGCGCGCCCTGACGATCCCGGTCCCGGTCACGATCCCGGCGGTCGCGGTACCGCTCCCGCTGGCCCTGACCGTCCCGCCCGCCCTGCGGCTGGCCGCCCTCGCGGACCGCCGGCTCGGCGACCGGACCGGCCGCCGCCGCCGCGGTCAGCTCCGGCGCGGGCTCCCCGTCGGTGACGAGGGCAGGCTGCGTGCCGGCCGCCCGGTCGCGCATTCCGGTCCGCTCCCGCCGACCGGTCCGCTCGCCGGTGACGACGGGTTCCACGGCGGGCGGGCCACTGGCCGGCGGCCGCTCGAGCATCGGCCGCTCGAGCATCGGCCGCTCGATCATCGGGTGGTCGGCGGCCGGCGCGGAACCCACGACT
>JBHEMB010000249.1:0-4775 GCA_046262855.1 Mycobacteriales bacterium
CCGACTTGGGCGCGCTCGCTGTCGACATCAGGCCGGCCTTCACCTGGTCCGGCGTCGCGGAGGGGTACTTCTGCAGGTACAACGCCACGAGGCCCGAGACGACAGCCGCCGCCTGCGAGGTGCCCGAGCCTCGGAAGAACCGGGTCCCCACGCGGGCTGAGGCGTTGGCCTGGTCGATGCTGGCGCCCGGCACGCGCAGGCCGAGCACGTGCACGCCCGGCGCGATCAGGTCGACATGCCGCGCGGCGGTGCCGCGCTGGGCGAACGCCGGGACGATGTCGTTGTCGATGCTGTCGGTGCCCTGCGGGTCGTCGGCGCCCACGGCGATGACCAAGGGGTCGTTCGCCGGGGTCGCGAGCGCGGTCCGGGTAGTGCCGTCGTTGCCGCTGGAGACCACCACGGCGATCCCGGCCCGCCAGGCGTTCTCGACGGCGAAGTCGAGCGGGTCCAGCCCGAGGTCCTGGGTCGAGTCGGTCCCGTAGCTCAGGTTGAGAACCCGGATGTTGAGCCCGTCGGAATGGGCGTGCTGCGTGACCCAGTCGATGGCGGCGATGACCTGAGACACGTCGCAGCCGCCGTCCGCGGCAGCCACCTTCAACGACACCAGGCGTGAGTCGGGCGCGATCCCGTTGAAGGAGTGCGTGTCCGACCGGGCGTAAGTGGCACCCGTGGAGACAGCGTCACGGCCGGCGATGATCGAGGCCATGTGGGTGCCGTGACCGAACGTGTCCCGGTGGATCAAGTCCGCGGCCTGCGACTCGAAGGAGAGATCCGGCCCGTGCAGGACGTTGCCGCTCGTGAGCCCCTTGACGGCCGAGACGCCGCTGTCGATCAGCGCGACGTCGACGCCCTTGCCGGTCACGCCCTTCGACCAGGCGTCCTTCGCGCGAGTCACCTGCGCGATGTTGTACAGCGAGCCGTCGTCCTCGGTGACGTCATAGCCCAGGGTGCTGTCCACACCGCCCTGCAGGTGTCCGTGCGCATCCATCGAGACGCTGCGAACGCCCTGCCCTGAGCGCAGCGCGGCCAGCCGGTCGGCGGGGACGGTGGCACTGACCCCGTGGATGACCTCAAGCCGCCGGGTGACGTGGCCGCCGACGGCGGTGACCGCACGCGCGACGGCACTCGACGACGAGGTGCCCACGACCACGACGTTCACCTCGTGCGCGTCCACCTCGGCAGCGGCCGCGACAGGAGCCAGAGCGGCTCCCATCAGGGCCACACCCAAGCAGAAGGCTGATACGCGCATCGGTTCCCGATCCGGGCGAAGGTAGTGCAGTTCATGACATCCAACGGGAATCCGGCGTTTGTGACGTCGGCCACTTCGCGCAACTTGTCGGCGCCGACGCACGGCCGTTTGGGCTAAGGGGTACGGCCCGCGCCGCCGTTCAACTCCCACCGAGTTCGGCCGATGCTTTTACGTGTGACAGCCGAGGGACCCGACGGAGGCCGGCCGGAGCCGCGCGTCGTCGTCGTCTGCCTCACGGCTGCCTGGGCCACGGTGGCCCTCGCGGCGCTGCTCCTGGTGGACGACCGGACTCCCGGCGTGAGCCGACCGATGCCGTGGCCGGTGATCTTCGGCTTGCTCGTGGCCACCCAGGCCTGGGTCATCAACGTGCAGATCCATCGTGAGGCGCGCTCGGTGTTCGTCTCCGAGATCCCGATGTTCCTTGCCCTCATGTGCCTGGCCCCGTGGCAGATCGTGGCGCTGCGCACCGCAGCGGCAGGCGTGGGCTTCGGCTTGGTCCGGCGTCAGTACCGCCAGCCGCAGAAGCTCGTCTTCAACACGGCGCTGGCCGCGGCCGAGGGCGGCGTTGCCGTCCTCGCTCTGCAGCTCCTCGCACCCGAGGGAGCGTCGATGCCGCTGGTCTGGCTGGCCGGCGTCGGCGGCGCGGCCGCGGCCAGCTCCTTCTCCGGGTTCGGCGTTGCGCTCATCATCGAGCTGCTCGAGGGACATGTCCGGGGCCGGCAACTGGTGCGTTTTGCGAGCGCCTCGGCGGCGTCGGCGGCGCCGGTCGCGTCCGTCGGCTGCTGTGTCTGGGCGGCCTGGGAGTACAGCCCTTGGGCGGCGCTGCCGCTCGCCGTGGCGGCTGGCGTCTTCCTCTGGGGGTACCGCTCCTACGCCGCCCTGCGCGAGAAGCACCTCGCTCTCGAGCGGCTGTACGGCTTCAGCCAGTCCGTGGCGCAGGCGCCAGCGCTGGACGACGTGCTCGCGGCCGTGCTCCGGCAGGCACGCGAGACGTTGCACGCCGAGCGGGCCTGGATCGTCTTCCCTGCCGACCAGGCCGCCTCACGCGCGCGCGTCGAGGTGGTCCTCGACGACGCGGGCGAGCACCGGACCGGGGCGCCGGACCTCGGCGAGAGCGACTGGCTGGCGAACACGCTGCTCAACCGCGGAAAGCCGGTGCTGCTGTCGCGCGGAACCCGGCAGCTGGAGCAGCGGACCTGGCTGGACAGCCACGAGCTGCGCGACGCCCTGCTCGTCCCACTCCGCGACGACGCCGGGCCCATCGCCGTCCTCGCGGTGGACAACCGACTCGGGGACGCGCGCGGGTTCGAGGCGCACGAGCTCCAGGTGCTGGAAACGGTGGCGCACCAGGCGGCGGTGGCGCTGCGCAACGGCGAGCTGCTCCAGCAGCTGCAGCACGAGTCGCTCCACGACCCACTCACGGGACTGCCGAACAGGATCGGCTTCCAGAGCGGTCTTGAGGCGCGACTGCAGGCCGCCGGCCCCGCCTTCGCCGTCGGCATCCTGGACCTCGACTCGTTCAAGGAGGTCAACGACACCCTCGGCCACCAGGAGGGCGACCGGTTGCTGTGCGAGGTCGCCACCCGGCTGTCCGCGGTTCTCCCGGCCGGAGCCCTCGCGCGACTGGGTGGTGACGAGTTCGCCGTGGTGCTGACCTCCGTCGCCGACGGTCAGTCGGCGGTGCAACAAGGTGAGCGGCTGCTGCGAGCCATGGCTGGGCCTGTGGTCCTGGCCGGCATCGAGATCGATGTCAGCGCATCCCTAGGGCTGGCGCTCGTGCCTGTGCACGGCAACGAGGTCGGCCAGCTGATGAAGCGCGCAGACCAGGCGATGTACGACGCCAAGCACCACGGGCGGGAGCTCCGGCTCTTCGAGGTCGACCTCGACACGGGTAGTCCCTCCAAGCTCGCCCTCGTCGGGGAGCTGCGCCAGGCGATCGCCCAGCGCGAGATCCAGATCCACGTTCAGCCGAAGGTCGCCTCCGCGAGCGGGCGGGTCGTCGGGACCGAGGCCCTCGCCAGGTGGTCCACCCCCTCACGAGGAGCGGTCCCGCCCGTTGACTTCATCCCGCTGGCGGAACGCAGCGGTCTCATCCGCCCGCTCACCCGGCTCGTGCTCGAGAAGTCGGTCGCCGCCTGCGCCCGCTGGCAGGCAGACCTGCCCCGTGTCGGTGTCTCCGTGAACCTCTCCGTCCGATCGCTGTCGGACGAGCGGCTCGTCGAGATGGTCCAGCGCGAGCTCGTTCGGCACGGCCTGACCCCCGGACTGCTGACGCTGGAGATCACCGAGAGCCACATCATGGCCGATCCCGAGAGTGCGCTGGCGGTCCTCGAACGGCTACGGGCCCTCGGTGTACGGCTCTCGGTCGACGACTTCGGCACCGGCTACTCGTCGCTGTCCTACCTGCGCCGCTTCCCTGTCGACGAGCTCAAGATCGACCGCAGCTTCGTCCACCGGATGGTGGCCGAGCCGGACGACGCGGCGATCGTGCGCTCGATCGTCGAGCTCGCCAAGACGCTGGGCCTGCGGACCGTCGCCGAGGGCGTGGAGGACGAAGACACCTGGCAGGCGCTCACCGCCCTAGGCGTCGACGAGATCCAGGGGTTCGTCATCTCCCGGCCGGTCCCGGTCACCGAGTTCCTCGGTCGTCGGCCCAGCGCCACCCGCAGCGTCGGCTGAGCCTCGAGCCGGCGGTCGGGTTCGAACCGACGACCTACCGCTTACAAGGCGGTTGCGCTACCACTGCGCCACGCCGGCCAGGCGTGCGGTCCCAGCGTAGGACCGTCGCGGGCCGAAGACGCTGACGCGACGGCAGTGAGCGCGCGCCGGCGACGTCGGGTGAAGCCAGGTTGGGCTGAATGGGCGCTCCAGTCCGTCACACGGAGTGATCAACTTTGGGCTGTCTGGGCGCATACGTCACCCATACGGGTGAGCGTCTGGTGACGCGGAGTAGCCGAACCACTAGGCATGGCATCCCGCACCCCCTGGTTCACGACCTGCGCCACCGCCGCCGTCTCGGGCCTGCTGGTCCTGGCGACCGGCACGGCCTCGACGCCCATGGCATCCCCCCTCCCTGTTCCCGCCGTCGCCGGCGCAGCCGGCAGCCACCCCGCCGCCGGATCCCACGCCAAGGCCGCCACCGCCGGGTCGCAGGCCACGACCGCGGCAACGCGCTCGGCGGCCAAGGCCAACCCGGCCGCTGCCGCGCACACGCCTGCGCAGGTCGCCGCCCAGCGCGTCCGGCTCGCGGGGCTCTCCGGCCTGTCCGGTGGCACCAGCGACGAGACGCTGGTCGGCCGGACGACGGGCGCCGCCGGCGTTGACCACGTGCTCATGCTTCGGCAGAGTTCGCTGGCGAGCCTGCGACGCAAGAAGGTGCCCGTGCCCACCCCGACCGCGAGCGCTGCGCCCACGCCGACAGCCACCGGGTCAGCGGCTCCGGTCGCGACATCGAACCCGACCCCGACCTCCGCCCCTGCGGCTACGCCCACTGCGAGCGCTACGGCAGCCCCGAGCCCCGTCGTGA
>JBHEMB010000250.1:0-4140 GCA_046262855.1 Mycobacteriales bacterium
CGATGGTCGAGGGGCGCATCAGCGCCGGCGTCGTCGTCGACGACGGCAGCGACATCGGGGGCGGGGCCTCGGTGATGGGCACGCTGTCCGGAGGCGGCACCGAGGTCATCCGGATCGGCAAGCGCTGCCTGATCGGCGCCAACGCCGGCACCGGCATCAGCCTCGGCGACGACTGCGTGGTGGAGGCAGGCTGCTACGTCACGGCTGGCACCAAGGTGACCCTCGAGGACGGGCGCGTGGTGAAGGGCCGTGACCTCTCCGGCTCCTCCGGCCTGCTGTTCCTCCGTGACAGCGTCACGGGAGCCATCCAGGCGCGCGCGCGGGCCGGCAAGACCGTGGAGCTCAACGCAGCACTGCACGCCAACTAGCCCGATGCCCGCCCGCCAGGCCACCCGCGACGACGCCCCTGCCGTCGGGGCAGCCCTGGGCGCGGCGTTCGCGGCCGACCCGCTCTGGCGCTGGCTGGTCGGCGACCGGGCGTCCCCGGTGGTGGCGGCGATCACGCGGCGCGGGTGCGAGCGGCACCCGGAGCAGTTCACGGTGGTCGACGGCGCGGCGAGCTGGTGGCACCCGCCGGGGCAGTGGCGGCTCGGCTGGGCGGAGACGTTGCGACTCGTGCCGCGGGTGGCCCCCATCGCCCGGGTCGGGTCGCTGCGGCTCTTGCGGATGTCCGCGCTGGTGGAGCGCCAGCACCCGGCGGGCGACCACGCCTACCTCGGGTACCTGGGCGCGGCCGTGCAGGGCCAGGGGCTCGGCACCGCGGTGATCCAGCCGGCGCTGGACGTCTGCGACGCCGCTGGCTGGCCGGCCTTCCTCGAGAGCTCCAACCCCCGCAACCTGCCGTTCTACCGACGCCACGGGTTCGTCGACCGCGACCCGCTGCGGGTACCAGCAGGCTGTCCGCTGATCATCCCGATGTGGCGCGATCCCCGCTGACCGCACTGTGCGCCGCCAGGCGTCGGTCCCACGCGGGCGGGTGGCACCGTCCCGGCGGTCAGCCGGCGAGGCGGTCCGCAGCGGCCGCGATCCGCTCGTCGGTGGCCGTGAGGGCCATCCGGACGTGCCGGCTCCCCGCAGCTCCGTAGAAGGCCCCTGGGGCGGCCAGGATGCCCAGGTCTGCCAGCCAGGCGACGGTGTCCCAGCACGCCTCGTCGCGGGTGCACCACAGGTAGAGCCCGGCCTCGGAGTGCTCGACGCTGAAACCGGCCTTCTCGACGGCGGTCTTGAGCAGGTCCCGGCGAGAGCGGTACCGGTCCTTCTGCTCCTCTACGTGCGTGTCATCACGCAGCGCGGCCACCGTCGCCGCCTGCACCGGCGCGGGTGCCAGGAGCCCGATGTGCTTGCGGGCCTCGATCACGAGCCCGATCGCCCGGGCGTCCCCGACCGCGAAACCGGCCCGGTACCCGGCGAGGTTGGAGCGCTTCGACAGCGAGTGCAGCGCGAGGATGCCCTCCGTCGAGCCGCCGCTGACCGACGGGTGCAGCACGGAGACGGGCTCCACGTCCCAGCCCAGCTCGAGGTAGCACTCGTCGGAGGCGACCAGCACACCATGCGAGCGGCCCCACTCGACGACGTGGCGCAGCTCGTCGGCCGACTGCACCCGCCCGGTCGGGTTCGAGGGTGAGTTCACCCACACCAGACCGACCCGCGACGGGTCGTGCGCGGTGGGGTCGTCCGTCGGCACCGGCTCACAGCCGGCCAGCCGGGCCCCCACGTCGTACGTCGGATAGGCCAGCGCAGGGATGAGCACCTGCACCCCCGACAGGCCGAGCAGCACCGGCAGCAGGGAGACCAGCTCCTTGGAGCCGATGCTCGGAACGACATGCGACTCGTCCACCGCGCAACCGAGCCGTCGGTTCGCCCACTCGACGAGAGTGGCGCGCAGTTCCGCCGTACCGATGGTGAGCGGGTAGCCGGGAGCGTCAGCCGCGGCCCTCAAGGCGTCCTGCACGACGGATGGCGTCGGGTCGACGGGCGTGCCGATGGAGAGGTCGACGATGCCGCCGGGATGTTCCCTGGCGATGGCGCCGTAGGGGACGAGCTGGTCCCAGGGGAAGACGGGGAGGGCAGCGCGAGCTGCCCAGCCCTGCATCAGTGCCCCTCGGTGTTGAGGCCCTCCGGGACGGCCATGACGACCGGGTGGTCGATGTCCACGGGCCCGACCTTGGAGGCACCGCCGGGGCTGCCGATCGAGGTCGTCTCGGTGAAGAAGTCGACGTTGGCCCGGTAGTAGTCCTTCCACTGCGAGGGCGTGTCGTCCTCGTAGTAGATCGCCTCGACCGGGCAGACGGGCTCGCACGCACCACAGTCCACGCACTCGTCCGGGTGGATGTAGAGCGAGCGCTTGCCCTCGTAGATGCAGTCGACCGGGCACTCCTCGATGCACGCCTTGTCCTTGACGTCGACGCAGGGCTCGGCGATCACGTAGGTCACTTGCTCAGCCATCCTCTTCGCGGTGCGGGTACCCCTCTAGTCTCGCAGACGTGGTGCGCTACAGCCGAGACGTGGGTCCGGGCGACTCCGGCGTCCGGGTGTCGCTGCGCCGTGCACTGCCCGAGGGTGGGTACGGCGACGTTCTCGGCCAGCTCCTCTCCTGGACCGACGTGGTGCGCATCGAGCGCCGCGACGGCGTGGTCGTCGAGGTTCCCTCGGACACCGTCGTCGCGTGCAAGAGGGTCCCGCCGGCGCCGGAGCGCCGGTGACCTCGTCCCGCGAGCGGTTCGCCGAGCTGGTCCGCTCCCCCGACTGCGACGTCGCTGAGGCCTGCCTGCTGATCTGCTGCGAGGTGGAGCCCGACCTGTCGGTCACGGACTGGCTGGTGGAGCTCGACGTGCTGGCCGCCACCGTGACGTCGAAGGACCTCGGGGGCTTGCAGCGGGCGCTCAGCGGGTTCTCCGGCTCGGCCGAGGACTACGAGGACCTGCGCTCCTCCCTGCTGCACCAGGTCCTGCGGCGGCGACGGGGGCTGCCGATCCTGCTGTCGGTGGTCTGGTGCGAGGTGGCTCGTCGGGTCGGCCTGCCCGCCGTGGCGCTGGGGCTGCCGGGGCACGTCCTGACCCTGGTCGGTGACACGGTCGTCGACCCGTTCGGCGGTGGGAAGGTCGTCCACGCGCCGCACCAGCCGGTCCTCGACCCCGTGTCGCTGCTGCTTCGGGTGCTCACGAACATCCGCGCCCTCGCCGAGCGACAGGGCCGCTCCCTCGAGACCGCCCGCACCCGGCTCTGGGCGACTGAGCTCTCCCTCCTGCTGCCCCGGCACCCGGTCGAGCTGCGCAGGGAGCAGGGCGAGCTGCTGCTCCGGCTCGGGTCGTTCACGGCCGGCGCCAGGGCGCTCGAGGACTACGCCGAGATCGTCGAGGACGCTGCGCCCGAGGAGGCCGAGACAGCGCGCCGGCAGGCCCGGCTGGGGCGCGCCAGGCTGAACTAAGACGGCATGGGGCAGGCTCGTCGCATGCTGAAGACAACGCTCTGCTCCGGCCTGCTCGCCGGGGCCCTACTGATGACCGGCTGCTCGTCCGGGTCGTCCGGCCACGACGCGGCTGGCCGGGTGCCGTCGCCGCTGGCGACCTTGCCGTACTCGATCGGGTCGCTCTCGCAGACCATCGGCGAGTACGTCGTGACACCGCGCAAGGAGCTCTCCCCGGCCGACCTGTCCGCCACCGTGGAGGCCGTCCAGAAGCAAGCAGGCGTGCAGTCGGCAAAGCTGACCGCCGGCAAGCTGCGGGTCGAGATCCTTCCCGCCGCTACCGAGACCCAGCGGATCGCGATCCTCGAGCAGCTCGGAGCGGTCGGCCACGTGGCCGAGGGCTTCTGAGCACGCGAGAAGGCCCCCTCCCTGACGGGAGAGGGCCTTCTCGATGTTCGAGATCACCTGCTGCCGGGCGGAGCGATCACGCCCCGCCCGGCAGTGCTGCTAGCTGAAGGTGACCGTGACCCGGTTGGACTGACCCGACAGGTTCGTCAGGTCGGACAGGGTCTGCGAGATGAAGGTCACCGGACCGCTGGCCGCGAAGGTGCGGCTGAAGGTCCAGCGGCCGTTCGAGTCCGTCACCGCGGTGCCGACCGGCGAGGCCGACCGGACACCGTTCTTCACGGTGAACAGGCGAACCTGGACACCAGCGTGGCCGGGCACGGTCTGGC
>JBHEMB010000251.1:0-8163 GCA_046262855.1 Mycobacteriales bacterium
CGAGGAGGCACTGGCCGCTCTCGACGACCGCATCGCGGACGAGGCCAGAGAGGTGCTCGGCGCCCTGGCGGTCGAGGCAACCCGGCGCGAGACGTAGCCTGGGAGGGCCATGACGACTGCTCCGACCCTTGCTGCGAACGACCCGTGCTGGTGCGGGAGCGGGCGCAAGTACAAGCGCTGCCACCGGATCGCCGACCTCGACCCGGAGCGCGCGGCCGCGGAGCAGGCGCGCAAGGAGAAGGCTGCCCGCGAGGCCGAGCGGTACGTCCGGCCAGGCAAGCTCAGCCCTCGGCGCGAGGTGCCGGAGAGCATCGCTCGCCCGCCGTACGCGGACGACCCCAGAGGGCGCCCCGGCGTCCGGGAGTCCAGCGCGCCCAAGGACGCAGCCACGATCGAGAAGATGCGGCGCGCCGGCAAGGCGGCCGCCGAGGTCCTGCAAGCCGTGGGCGCCGCCGTCCGTCCCGGCATCACGACCGACGAGCTGGACGTGATCGCGCACGAGGAGTGCGTCAAGCGCGGCGGCTATCCCAGCCCCCTGGGCTACAACGGCTTCCCCAAGTCGCTGTGCACCAGCATCAACGAGGTCATCTGCCACGGGATCCCGGACAGCACCGTCCTCAAGGACGGCGACATCGTCAACCTCGACGTGACGATCTACCTCGACGGCGTGCACGGCGACACCAACGCGACGTTCCTCGTCGGCGACGTCGACGACGAGAGCAAGCGCCTCGTCGAGGTGACCCGGGAGTGCCTGTTCAAGGGCATCGAGGCGGTGCGGCCGGGCGGCACGGTCCGCGACATCGGGCGGGCCATCCAGGCGCACGCGGAGGGCAACGGCTTCGGCGTCGTGCGCGCCTTCGTCGGTCACGGCATCGGTCGGGCCTTCCACTCCGAGCCGCAGGTCTTCCACTACGACAACCCGCAGGCCCGCATCAAGCTCGAGCCGGGCATGACCTTCACCATCGAGCCCATGATCACGGCCGGGGACTGGCACCACGAGATGTGGGACGACGGCTGGACGGCGGTCACCAGGGATCGCAGTCGCACCGCCCAGTTCGAGCACACGCTGGTCGTCACCGAGGACGGCGCCGAGATCCTGACGCTCGCGTGAGGGCGGCGCTCGCCGCCTGCCTGCTGGCCGCGGCCTGCTCGGGAGGGTCAGTGGCGCCCGAGGTGATCCCCTCAGCAAGCCCTGAGCCGCATGTCCTGCCGGCAGGCACGTCCGGCCTGGCACTTGCGCCCGGCACCTACTACTCCCCGGTCGACTTCGTGCCCCCGCTGGCTCTCGGCGTACCGGCCGGCTGGAGCAGCGCGCGCCGCGGCGACGACGCCTTCGACCTCAGCAGGCCCGGCCTGGTCGTGGTCTTCGACACTCCCGACGGGGAGACCGTCCGACCGGTGCTCCACCGGCTGCGGACGACGGCCCCGAAGGCGGTCTCGGTGACCAGCACGCTGCTCGGGCAGCCGGCGACGGGCTTCGACGCCAGCGGTGGCAGCGGCGAGCTGCTGAGGAGCCCCTCGGGGACGATCGCGCTGGACTACGCCGCGGGTCAGCAGGTCCGCGTGCTCGGCGCCGACGTCGACGGCGTACCGCTGCTGGCCGTCGTGCTCGTCCTGGACGGCAAGCAGTGGAACGCGCTGCTGCCGCAGGCGATGGCGCTGCTCGGGGCCGTAACCCCCGGATAGGCTCAGCCAGGTGCGCACCGTGACCGGCCCGACCGACCGGGTGGTGGTGGTCGGCGCGGGCCTCAGCGGACTGAGCGCCGCCCTCCGGCTCGCCGGCGCGGGCCGTCAGGTCACGGTCGTCGAGCGTGCCGACGTGCCCGGCGGTCGAGCGGGACTGCTCGAGATCGACGGCTACGCCTTCGACACCGGGCCGACGGTCCTGACGATGCCGGAGCTCATCGCGGACGCGCTGTCGTGCGTCGACGAGAAACTGGCGGACTGGCTCGACCTGACCCCGGTCGAGCCGCTCTACCGCGCCTTCTACCCCGACGGCTCGACCCTCGACGTGCACGCCGACCGCACCCGGATGGCCGAGGAGGTGCACCGGGTCTGCGGTCCCGACGAGGCACGTGGCTACGAGCGGTACGTCGACTTCGTCTCGCAGCTGTACGCCCTGGAGCTGCGGGACTTCATCGACCGCAACACCGACTCCCCCCTCGGCCTGCTCACCCCCAACCTGGCACGACTCATGGCCCTCGGGGGCTTCCGCCGGCTGGCACCCAAGGTCGGGCAGTACCTGAAGGACCCCCGCACCCAACGGCTGTTCTCGTTCCAGTCGATGTACGCCGGCCTCTCGCCGTATGACGCGCTCGCCCTGTACGCGGTCATCTCCTACATGGACTGCGTGGCAGGTGTCGTGTTTCCCAAGGGCGGGATGCACGCTGTGCCACGCGCACTGGCCGGCGCCGCCGAGAAGCACGGAGTCGTCTTCCGGTACGGCGAGGAGGTGTCCCGGGTCGTCGTGCAGAACGGCCGCGCCACGGCCGTCGAGACGACGACGGGCGAGCGGCTGCCCGCAGACGTCGTCATCCTCACGAACGACGTGCCCCACGACCTGCTGCCTACCGCGCCGCGGCGCCGGCTGCGGCACTCCCCGTCCTGCTTCGTGCTGCTGGCGGGGTCGTCGGCGACGTACTCCAGGACCGCGCATCACAACGTGCACTTCGGCCGGGCCTGGCGGTCGGTGTTCCGCGAGCTCATCGACCAAGGCCGGCTGATGAGCGACCCGTCGCTGCTGGTGTCCAACCCCACTGCCAGCGACCCCTCCCTCGCGCCGGCGGGCAAGCAGTCCTTCTACGTCCTGGTCCCGACGCCCAACACCGACGCGGGCATCGACTGGGAGGCGGTCGGGCCGAGGTACCGAGATGAGGTCGTCGCACGGCTGGAAGGCTTGGGGTACAAGGCTTTTGGAGACAGCATCGAGGTCGAGCACGTGACGACGCCGGCCGACTGGCAGCGGCTCGGAATGGCTCACGGGACGCCGTTCGGGCCGGCCCACACGTTCCGGCAGACCGGCCCGTTCCGTCCCGGCAACCTGCTGCTCGACAACGTCGTCCGCGCCGGCTCGGGGACCCGGCCCGGGGTCGGCGTGCCGATGGTGCTCCTCAGCGGCCGGCTCGCGGCGGAGCGAGTGCTCGGGTGAGCCGGCAGAGCGCCTACGAGACGTGCCGGCGGCTGAACGCCGCCCACGGCCGCAGCTACTACCTCGCGACGCTGCTGCTGCCAGCCTGGAAGCGCCCGTCGGTGCATGCGCTCTACGGCTTCGCCCGCTGGTGCGACGAGATCGTCGACGACCTCGGCTCCGACCTCTCACCCGAGGAGAAGGCGCACGCGCTGGAGGAGTTCGGCCGCTCGGCGCTCGACGGCAGCAACCACCACGACGTCGCCGTGGCGCTGCGCGAGACCCTCGCCCGCTGGGACATCCCGGTCGACCACGTCGAGGCGTTCCTGCGGTCCATGGCGATGGACCTCACCGTCTCGTCCTACAAGACCTACGACGACCTGCTCGGCTACATGCACGGGTCAGCAGCGGTGATCGGGCTGCAGATGCTGCCGGTCCTCGAGCCCGTCGTGCCGCTCCACGTCGCGGCGCCCTACGCCGCGGACCTGGGCGTCGCCTTCCAGCTCACGAACTTCCTGCGGGACGTCGGCGAGGACCTGCAGCGCGACCGGGTCTACCTCCCCCAGGAGGACCTCGACGCCTTCGGGGTCACGGTCGAGCAGCTGCGGGCCGGCGTCGTCGACGCCCGCTTCCGCCGGCTGATGGCCTTCGAGATCGCGCGCACCCGCGAGGTCTACCGGACCGCTGCCCTCGGCATCCGGCTGCTGCACCCGAGCTCGCGCCGGTGCATCTCCCTCGCCTGCCGTCTGTACGGCGGCATCCTCGAGGAGATCGAGCGCGCCGACTACCGGGTGCTGGACCGGCGCGTCGCGGTCGGCCGGGTACGGCGAGTAGCCGCGCTCCTGAGGCCGTAGCTGCCCCAGAAGGTCCACCAGCTGAGGGTCTGCACGACCAGTGCGAAGCCGAACAGCAGGTCTTCGACCGGCGCCCAGACGAACCGCGCGCCGAGGATCGCCTGGCCGTCGTAGCGCACCACCCCCTGTCCGGCGAGGATCCCGTTCGTCACCAGCTGGAACCCCAGGATGATCGCGTAGGCGATCCAGAACGCCTGCTGGGCAAGGATTCTCGTGCGCAGCACGGCGACGTCCAGGGTCATGGTGCCGACGACGGCGAGCACGGCAGCGGTCGTGTACGTCACGGTCGCTTCCGCCGTACCGCCTCGAAGCCGAGCACCGAGCAGAGCGGGATGACCACGAAGAAGGCGAGCTCCTCAGGCGGGAGCCCGAGCAGTCGCGGGGACAGCACCTGACCGGCGTCGAAGCGCCAGTGGTGAGCCCGGACCGCGAGGACGTCCCAGGTGACGAAGACGGCGGCGACGGGCGCCAGGGTGAGCAGCAGCCGGCGCCACTGACGGTAGACACCGACGTGCAGGACGAGCTCGAGGGGCAGGGTGCCGAGCAGGCATCCGGCCAGCACGAGCAGGTAGGTCACAGCCGTGCCTTGAACGCCGCCGCGGCCGCGCGAGGGTCCGCCGCTTCCGTCAGCGCGCGCACGACGACGACCCGAGTCGCGCCTGCCTCGAGCACCTGCTCGAGGGTGTTGAGGTCGATGCCGCCGATGGCGAACCACGGACGAGCGGTGTCGAGCGATGCAGCGTGCCGGGTCAGGTCCAGGCCCGGTGCGGGCCGTCCCGGTTTCGTCGGCGTGGGCCACGTCGGGCCGACGCAGAAGTAGTCGACCCCCGGTTCGAGAGCTGCCGCCTCGACCTGCTGCCGGTCGTGCGTCGAGCGGCCGATGACCACCTCGTCCCCGAGCAGGGCCCGGGCGGCGGGCACCGGCAGGTCATCCTGCCCCAGGTGCAGCACGTCGGCGCCGGCAGCGTGCGCCACGTCAGCCCGGTCGTTCACCGACCACAGCGCCCCGTGCCGTTCGGCCGCCTCGCGCACCACCTCGAGAAGCGCCAGCTCACGGCGCGCCTCGATCCCCTTCGCGCGCAGCTGCACGACGTCGACCCCGCCGGCCAGCACCTCGTCCAGGAACGCTGCGAGGTCGGGGCGGTCCGGGGTGCAGAGGTACAGCCGCGCGTTCGCGAGCCGTTCCCGCCTATCCACCCGCCACGGCTCTCACGAGCTCCAGCACGTCCCCGTCGGCGAGCGTGGCCGCGACGACCTCCGAGCGCAGCAGCGCCGTGCCGTTCAGCTCCACGACGACCGATCCCAGCTGGAGGCCGAGGTCCGTCAGCAGCTGCGGGAGCGAGGTGCCATCGGCCACCTCGCGCGCGGAGCCGTTGACGGTGAGCTGCATCAGTAGGCGAGCGCCTGCGCGCGCCGCTTGACCTCGGTGGCCCGGTTCTCGTGCAGCGCCTGGAACGGGGTACCGGGCAGCGAGTCGTCCGCCGTGCTGAGCCAGGTGTAGGCCTCCTCCGGCGTGTAGCCGGCGTCGTGCAGCAAGGTCAGGACCCCGTGCAGGTGCTTGACGGGAAGCTCGCCGTCCAACGCCTCCTCCGGCACGACCAGGCCGTCGTCGGTCCTGATGGCGAGCAGCTTGTGCTCCGAGATGAGGGTCTTGATCGCGTTCGTGGAGACGCCCATGCGCTCGGCGGCCTCGGAGTAGCTCAGCACGTCGACCAGCGTAGAGGTTGACCGGGCCGCGCTCAGACGTGAGGATCCTTCACATGTGGCGGAACTGGGCCGGCAACCAGGCGATGTCCCCTGCGCAGGTCGTGCACCCGCGCGGGGCCGAGGAGGTCGCGGCGGCGGTCAAGGACGCTGTCTCGGCAGGTCGCCGGCTCAAGGCCATCGGGTCGGGCCACTCGTTCACGGGCATCGGGCTCACCGACGGCATCCTCGTCGAGCTCGACCGGCACACCGGCGTGATCGACGTCGACGAGCCGGCCGGGCTCGTGACGGTCGCTGCGGGCACCTCGCTGAACGCCCTCAACCTGAGCTTGGCGGAGCGCGGCCTCGGCCTGACCAACATGGGCGATATCGACGTCCAGACCGTGGCCGGGGCCATCTCGACGGGAACCCACGGCACCGGGCGCGGCAGCGGCTCGATCGCCCACCAGGTCGCCGGCCTTGAGCTGGTGCTCGCCGACGGGTCCGTGGTGAGCTGCTCGCCCACCGAGCGGCCCGAGCTCTTCGAGATGGCCCGGATCGGGCTGGGAGCCCTCGGCGTCGTGACCGCCGTGACGTTCCGGACGGAGCGGGCCTTCGCGCTCACGGCCGACGAGCGGCCGATGCCGCTCGACGACGTGCTCGACGGCTTCGAAGAGCTCGTCGCCGACAACGAGCACTTCGAGTTCTACTGGTTCCCGCACACCCGGCTCGCTCTGACCAAGCGCAACAACCGGGCGACCGAGCTCGCTCCGCTGTCTCGTACGCGCGCGTGGATCGACGACGAGCTGCTGTCGAACGGGCTGTTCTCCGCCACCTGCCGACTGGGAGCACTGATGCCCCGCGTCATCCCCGGCATCAACAAGGTCGCCACCCGGGCGCTCACGGCCCGCACCTACACCGATGTCGCCCCGCACGTCTTCACGAGCCCGCGCCGGGTGCGGTTCTGCGAGATGGAGTACGCCATCCCGCGTTCCGACCTGCCCGCCGTCTTCCGCGAGCTCACCACCCTGCCCGAGCGGATCGGCGAGCAGATCAGCTTCCCTGTCGAGTGCCGCGTGGCCCCGGCGGACGACATCCCACTGTCGACCGCGAGCGGCCGCGACTCGGCGTACATCGCCGTGCACGTCTTCCGCGGCACCCGCTTCGACCGCTACTTCGACGCCGTCGAGAAGCTGATGGGCACCGTCGCCGGCCGTCCGCACTGGGGAAAGCTGCACAACCTGGACGCGTCGGTGCTGCGCGAGCGGTACCCCCGGTTCGACGACTTCGTCGCCGTGCGCAAGCAGCTCGACCCCGAGGGCCTGTTCCGCAACAGCTACCTGGACCGGGTGCTCGGCCCCGTGTGAGGGCGCAAGATCCCGGGCTTGAGCGAAGCAGATGCCCGTCTGGTGCCCCGCGGTCCGTAGCAGCGCGCTCGTCCACAGCAGTCGGTGAGGTGTTCATGGGCGGCCCCTGCGTACGGCCCCGCACCTGGTGGTCACGGTTTCCGATGCGAAGCTGGCGGTGCAGTCGGTGCTGTCGGCAGGTCCTCGCAGCGGACGATGTCGCCGGCTCCGGAGGTGCACAGGTCCGCCTGCTTACGCACGTGCGCCCGGCCTTGGTAGGTGCCTAGCAGCGGGCTGACCACTGCGACGCCAGCCACGATGAGAAGCAGCGGCCAGGAGCGGTCAGCCTGCTGGTTGGTTCGGCGTTGGACGACCGCCTGGACGCCGAGCACGATCAGCAGCACGGCACTCAGGGTGAGCCCGAACAGGGCCGTAAGGGTCCCGACCCCATACGGGTCATCCTGCACCTGCGACACGTACGCGAGCTCGTACAACCCGTACCCGCCAGGCAAGCATGCAGCCGTGAGTCCCACGAGCGCCGTGGCGACCCGCCCAGGGCGCGGGGCTGCCGGCAGCACCGTGCGTGTCATCAGCGCAAGCCTACGAGGAAGCCGTGGCTGTGCGGTCGTGAAGACGGAGTGTGAACCTTCGACAGCTGCCGGCCCAGGCCGTGACCGCCCGGCCCAGCCACGACCACGGCTGGCGCAAGCCCTAGTCCGCGTCAGGGTCGTCCGCCGTCGTTGCATCCGCAGACATCCACGCTGAGCTGCTGAACTCGACCTCGGTGGTGCCGCAGGAGGTGCAGTGCCATTCCTGCTTCCGGGAGCTGGTGCCCGCTTGCACATCGCCGGTCTCCGACGCCGCTGCGTACCGCTCGACCTGCCGTCCCCCGCATGTCCCGCATCGTCTGTGGGCGGATTCGCCGTCCCATCCCTTCACGGTCATGACCGACGGTAGCGCCGCTTCGTAGCGGTAAGAGCCTTCTGGACGATCGCCACGACGAGACCAGCCTCTCGTCGTAGGAGTCGTTCCCGCCAGCCGTGGGTGCGGCTCGTTCGGGCCTGTGGACGATGCGTTCCCGCGGGAACGCGTCGTCCACAGGTCAGGCGGCCTGCTGGCGGAGCACCCAGACGGCGTGGTCCAGGTCCAGGCG
>JBHEMB010000252.1:0-4055 GCA_046262855.1 Mycobacteriales bacterium
TCACCAGCCATGCGGTCACCGCACTTGCCAACTCGCGACTGGTCGAGCGGCTCGACCACGAGTCGCTGCACGACTCGCTCACCGGGCTCGCGAACCGGGCGCTGTTCCTCGACCGGTTGGGCCGCGCGCTCCGTCGTACCGGCGTCGGGGCCGTCGTGCTGCTCATGGACCTCGACCGGTTCAAGGAGGTCAACGACACCCTCGGCCACCACCACGGGGACCTGCTGCTGCAGGAGATCGGCATGCGCCTGAGCCGGCAGATGCGCAAGGACGATTTGCTGGCGCGGCTCGGGGGCGACGAGTTCGCCGTCCTGATGTCCAGCCACGACGAGCAGAGCGCGGTCGCGACGGCCGAGCGGCTGCTGCAGGCCCTCGCAGAGCCCATGCTGCTGCACGGTGTCGAGATGGAGGTCGGCGCCAGCATCGGCGTCGTGCACGTCCCCGCAGGACGCGGCGGGCACGAGCAGGACGCCAGCCTGGTGCTGCAGCGGGCGGACGTCGCGATGTACGCCGCGAAGAAGCACTACACCGGTGTGCACCTGTACCGCGACGAGCTCGACGGCTACTCGCCGCGCAGTCTGGCGCTGGCGAGCGGGCTGCGCGCGGCGATCGAGCAGGGGCAGATGAGCTTGCGCTACCAGCCGCAGGCACGGTTGCTCGACGGCGCGATCATCGGCGTCGAGGCCCTCGTGCGCTGGGAGCACCCCACCTACGGCACGGTGCCCCCCGACGACTTCATCAGCATCGCTGAGCAGACGGGTCAGATCCGTGAGCTCACCGCTTTCGTCCTCGACGCCGCGCTCGCAGACTGCGCGGCCTGGTCGGCCCAGGGCAGGCAGCTCGTCGTCTCCGTCAACCTGTCTGTGCGCAACCTCATGGAGCCCGACCTGGTCTCCTCCGTCGCGGCGCTGCTCGAACGGCACGGGGTCCCGGCGCGCCAGCTGACGCTGGAGATCACCGAGAGCCACCTCATGAGCGACCCCGCCCGGACCGAGGAGGTCCTGCACGGGCTGGGCTCCCTCGGCGTGCGGTTGTCGATCGACGACTTCGGCACCGGCTACTCCTCGCTCGCCTACCTCAAGCAGCTCCCCGTCTCCGAGGTCAAGGTCGACAAGTCCTTCGTCCTCAACCTGGCCGACGACGCCGACGACGCCGCGATCGTCGAAGCGATCATCACCCTCGCTCACACCCTGCGGCTCGCCGTCGTCGCCGAGGGCGTCGAGGACGAGCCGACGCGAGAGCGGCTGCGCGACCTCGGCTGCGACCAGATGCAGGGCTACCACCTGGCCCGCCCCATGCGCGAGGCCGAACTGACCGCCTGGCTCGCCACCAGCCGGCTCCATGACGCGCGGGCCATCCCGCGCCCGCGTGCTGCCGAGACGAGCGCGGCGGCCGACGCCTAGACTGACGCCGTGGCCGCGGCAGCGTTCCTCCTTGTGCCGTTGCTCGTGCTCGCCGGGTCCTGGTACCTGCTGACGGCGTTCGACGGCGCCGCCGCAGGTCGGCGGCAAGCGCTGCTCGGCGCGGGCTGCTTCGTCGCTGCCGTCGTCCTCACCGTGGTCGGTATGGCCCTGGACGACCGGCCGCCCTCACCCGCGAAGCCGCGGGGCACCACAGGGGCAGGCGTCTAGGCTGGCCGATCGTGGCAGCCGACCGAACCCCAGAGCTCAAGGCCCTCGACGCCACCCTGACCAGCATCGAGAAGGGCCTCGACGTCGGGAAGCTCCGGCAGGAGGTCATCGACCTCGAGGAGCAGGCCGCGATGCCGGGCCTGTGGGACGACCAGGAGAAGGCGCAGCGGATCACGGGTCAGCTGTCCGCCGTACAGGCTGATCTCAAGCGGATCGACTCCTACCGCTCGCGCCTGGACGACCTCGCCGTCCTCTACGAGATGGCCGCTGAGGAGTCCGACGAGGGCACCGAGGCCGAGGCGGACGCCGAGCTCGCCGCGCTCACGAAGGAGATCGGGTCCTTCGAGGTCCGCACCCTGCTGTCCGGCGAGTACGACGCCCGGCACGCGCTCGTGCAGATCAGCCCTGGGCAGGGCGGCACCGAGGCGCAGGACTGGGCGCTGATGCTGTGGCGGATGTACTACCGCTGGGCCGAGCGGCACAACTACCAGCTCGATGTGTTCGAGTGGCAGGAGGCTGAGGAGGCCGGCGTCAAGAGCGTCGTCTTCGAGGTCAAGACGCCCTACGCCTACGGCACGCTCGCCGGCGAGCGCGGCGTGCACCGGCTGGTCCGGATCAGCCCCTTCGACAACCAGAACCGGCGGCAGACCACGTTCGCCGCCGTCGACGTGACGCCGGTCGTCGAGACCACCGACTTCGTGGAGATCGACGAGAAGGACCTGAGGGTCGACGTGTTCCGCAGCTCCGGCCCTGGCGGGCAGGGCGTCAACACCACCGACTCGGCCGTCCGCATCACGCACCTGCCGACCGGCATCGTGGTGTCCTGCCAGAACGAGCGCTCCCAGATCCAGAACCGGGCGGCCGCGATGGTCGTGCTGCAGACCAAGCTGCTCGAGAAGAAGCGCGAGGAGGAGCTCGCGGAGATGGACGCCATCCGCGGCGGCAAGAGCGCCAACGCGATGGGCTCGCAGATCCGCAACTACGTGCTGCACCCCTACCAGATGGTCAAGGACCTCCGGACCGGCGTGGAGACCTCCAACACCCAGGGCGTCCTCGACGGCGACATCGACGAGCTGGTCGAGGCCGCCATCCGCTGGCGCCGCACCCGCGACGAGGCCTGACGTTGATCCACGGAGACTTAAGGCACTCCTAGGTACGTCAAAAGTGCGCTACCTCCGCGTGGATCACCGGGAGCAGTTCGCGCAGATCAGGTCGTAGCTCACCGGGCTACCTTCGACGGCTCAGTTTAGCTGCCGGTCCGGGTCCCCGGCACCGAACGCCGCGGTACCTAGACTGACCGGGTGATTCGCATGGAAAGGGTCGTGAAGAGCTACCCGACGAGCACTCGTCCGGCGCTCGACGCGGTGGACGTGGAGATCGAGAAGGGGGAGTTCGTCTTCCTCGTCGGCTCGAGCGGCTCGGGGAAGTCGACCTTCCTGCGCCTCATCCTGAAGGAGGAGGTCCCGACCTCTGGCCGCGTGCATGTCGCCGGCAAGGACCTCTCGACGCTGTCGAGCTGGAAGGTGCCGGCGCTGCGCCGCTCGATCGGCTGCGTGTTCCAGGACTTCCGGCTGCTGCCGAACAAGACGGTCTTCCAGAACGTCGCGTTCGCGCTCGAGGTGATCGGCAAGCCGCAGAGCACGATCGCCAAGGTCGTGCCGGAGGTGCTCGACCTCGTGGGGCTCGAGGGCAAGGGCCAGCGGATGCCCGACGAGCTGTCGGGTGGCGAGCAGCAGCGTGTCGCGGTGGCGCGCGCGTTCGTGAACCGGCCGATGATCCTCATCGCGGACGAGCCCACGGGCAACCTCGACCCCCAGACCTCGGTCGGCATCATGAAGCTGCTCGACCGGATCAACCGCACCGGAACCACGGTCGTCATGGCGACGCACGACTCCGCCATCGTCGACTCCATGCGCCGTCGGGTCGTGGAGCTGTCGCAGGGGAAGGTCGTCCGAGACCAGTCCCGCGGCGTCTACGGCTACGGCGCCTGACTGCCGAAGGAACACCGTGCGCGCGCAGTTCGTCCTCAGCGAGATGTTCATCGGTCTTCGTCGCAACCTGACGATGACCATCGCCCTCGTCATCACCACGGCCCTCAGCCTGGCCCTCGTCGGCTCGGCGATGCTGATGCGCAAGCAGGTCAGCGAGATGAAGGACTTCTGGTACGGCAAGATCGAGGTGACGATCTTCCTCTGCGACCCGATCAGCGACTCGGCGCAGTGCCACAAGACCGCGGTGTCGCAGGACCAGCAGAACGCGATCCAGACCGCGCTGTACGCGAACCCGGTGGTGCAGCGGGTCTTCTACGAGTCCAAGGCCGACGCGTACAAGCACTTCAAGGAGCTGTTCCCGGACTCGCCCGACCTCACGAGGAACGTGAGCCCGGACGCGCTGCCGCCGTCGTTCCGCGTGAAGCTGAAAGAC
>JBHEMB010000253.1:0-11474 GCA_046262855.1 Mycobacteriales bacterium
AACGACCCGGCGTCCCAGCGCGTCGGGTCCTCGAAGTACTTCAGCAGCATCAGGTAGTCGACGTACTGCTGGGCGCTGCTCCAGGCATCGGTGAAGGAGCACTGCGGCGAGATCCCCTGGTACATCCCGGGATAGGCGTTCGCCACCTGCTGCTGGACGAGCGAGCCGCCGGAGCAGCCGGAGCCGATCGTGTACCGCAGCGTCCCGTACTGCTCGATGACCCGTTCCTTGGTCATGTAGAGGGCCTCCGCCTGCACAGCGAGGTTGCAGTCGTGGCCGGCGTTGTCGAGCGCGTGCGAGGCGACGACGAAGCCGGCGCCGAGCGCGGCGACGTTGAGGGTGTCCGGCGCCGACGCGCTGCGGTACTCGGTGTCGCAGGACGCGCCGTGGGTCAGGACGAGCTTGTGGTTGAACTGCGACTGCGGGTTGACGCCGCTCCACGGCTTCCCCGGCTGGTAGAGGGCCGAGATGGAGTACTGGTCACGGTCCATGTAGCCGGTCTCGGTGCGGACGATGAAGGGGACCTTGGCCCCTGTCTGCGTCGTGGTCGTCGCGATGAGCGGTGCCGGCGGCGGGTTGGCCGGGTCGTAGCGCTGCAACGGTGACTGGTTGCCGACGGCCTGCCCCGGGGTCCCGCTACCGCCGGCCGGCAGGTACCGGTAGGCGTAGGTCGGCTTCGCGTTGCACTGCGGCCCGCGGGTGCCTGCGGCGCAGGTCCACGGCTGGATCTGCGGGCCCGCGAAGACAGGACCGCCGATCGCGTGGTCGACCAGCGTGAGGCGCGCGCCCCGGCCGCCGGCGACCCGGGCGGTGAGCACCGTGCTGCCCAGCGGCAGCCCGGTGACCAGGCCACGCACCTGGCCGTCCGCGCGCTGTGCGAAGGCCTTCGTGATGTCGCGGCTGCCAGCGGTCACCCGCAGCCCGTGCGCGCCGGCCGGGAGGCTGACGGCGACGAGCGCGTCGCCCGAGGAGACGAGGTCAGCGCGGCTGGACAGCACCGTGATGACCACGTCGCCGCTGCTCGCCGAGGCGAGCGGGACGAACGGCAGCACCGCCGCCGCTGCAGCCAGGGCGACGAGCGCACGGGAAACACGCATGGGGGCCTCCGGGGGGACGTCGGTACCCCGGAATTCGACAGACGAGAACGTGTTCCTGCTGCACGGCGGGCGCGTTTCAGCATGATCATCGTGCAGTCAGGCTGCCGGCGGCACGCTGAGGCCGCTCCACGATGATCTTGCGCGTGGGGCGTGCGTCAGCCCTTGAGCTGGTAATCCTTGAGCAGGCCGCGACTGATGATGGTCTTCTGGATCTCCGAGGTGCCCTCGCCGATGAGCAGGAACGGCGCCTCACGCATCAGGCGCTCGATCTCGTACTCCTTGGCGTACCCGTAGCCGCCATGGATGCGGAACGACTCCTGGGTGACCTCGGCGCAGTACTCAGATGCCAGCAGCTTGGCCATGCCGGCCTCGACGTCGTTGCGCTTGCCGGCGTCCTTGAGCCGGGCGGCGTTGACCATGAGCGCGTGCGAGGCCTCGACCTTGGTGGCCATCTCGGCGAGCTTGAACTGGATGGCCTGGTGGCCGGTCAGCGGCTTGCCGAACGTCTGGCGCTGCTGGGCGTAGGAGATGGCGAGCTCGAAGGCCCGGATGGAGATGCCGCAAGCCCGCGCCGCCACGTTGACGCGGCCGACCTCGACGCCGTCCATCATCTGGTAGAAGCCCTTGCCGCGGCCGGCCTCGCCGCCGAGGATCGACGACCCGGGGACGCGCGCCCCTTCCATGACCATCTCGGTGGTCTCGACGCCCTTGTAGCCCATCTTGTCGATCTTGCCGGGGATCGTGATCCCGGGAGCGGTCTCCCCGAAGCCGGCCTCCTTCTCGATGAGGAAGGTCGTCATGTTCTTGTAGACCGAGTCGCCGCCCTCGTCGGTGCGGACGAGCGTCGCGACGACGCCGGCCCGCGCCCCGTTGGTCAGCCACATCTTCTGGCCGTCGAGGACCCACTCGTCGCCGTCCTGGACGGCCTTGGACCTGATGGCCGCGACGTCGGACCCGCAGTGCGGCTCGGACATCGAGAAGGCGCCGCGCAGCTCACCGGTCGCCATCTTGGGGAGCAGCCGGTCCTTCTGCTGCTGGGTGCCGTGCTGCTTGAGCATGTAGGCCACGATGAAGTGGGTGTTGATGACACCGCTGACGCTCATCCAGCCGCGGGCGATCTCCTCCACGACGAGGGCGTACGTCAGCAGCGACTCTCCGAGACCGCCGTACTCCTCCGGGATCATGAGGCCGAACAGCCCCATCTCCTTCATCCCGTCGACGATCGCCTCGGGGAACTCGTCCTTGTGCTCGAGGTCCGTGGCGTAGGGAATGATCTCCTTGTCCACGAAGGTCCGGACCGTGGACAGGATCTCGGTCTGGAAATCGGTGAGGCCTTCGGTCCCGGCCAGGCGTCCCATCGCACGTGCTCCCTCGTGAGTGTTACGGGGGAGTCTCCCACCCGCTACTCATCAGTAGCCACCTCGGTGGCGTGAGCCTGCTCACCCAGTCCCGCCGCCTGCCCGCGTGCGACGGTCCGAGCGGCCAGCTTGCGGCTCGCTTCGTCGACCATGACGTCGCCGAGCATGGCGACCCCACGCCCCTTCTCGACGGCGGCCACCACCTCGCAGGCCCGGTCGAACGCCTCCTGCGAAGGCGTGAACACCTCGTGGGCGATCTCCACCTGCGAGGGGTGCAGCACCCAGGTGCCGTCGAAGCCGAGAGCCGCGCTGCGGGTGGCCCGGGCCCGGAAGCCGTCGAGGTCGCCGACCCGCTGCCACGGCCCGTCGATGGCCAGCACCCCCGCGACGGTGGCCGCAGCCCGGATCCCGAGCAGCGCGGAGTCAAAGGCTCCCGGGAACGGCTCGGCACCCACGAACGGCGAGGCGAGCCCGAGCTCCGCCGCGAAGTCGCCGGGACCGAACACCAGCGACGTGACGCGCGGGCTGGCACTGGCGATGTCCAGGGCCCAGACCAGGCCTGCGGCCGACTCGACCTGCGGCTCGATGCCGATGCCGCCCAGCTCGTAGCCCATCGTCTGCTCGATCTGGGTCAGCAGCAGGTCGAGCCACACCACCTGCTCGGGACCCTGCACCTTGGGCAGCACGATCGCGTCGAGGCAGCTCCCGGCCCCTTCGACGACCTCGATCACGTCGCGGTACGTGTGCTTGGTCGAGAGGTCGTTGACGCGCACCGTGCGCACCCGCTCGCCCCAGCCGCCCGCGGTCAAGGCGTCGACGACGTAGCCCCGCGCCGTGGACTTGTCCGCGGGGGCGACGGCGTCCTCGAGATCCAGGAACACGGCGTCGCTGGTGAAGCCCTTGGCCTTCTCGAGCTTGTGCGGGTCGCTGCCGGGGACAGCGAGCACGGAACGCCTGGCGCGCAACGGATCTCCTTATTCGACGGGAACGCTGGGTGTGGTCGTGCGAGTGCCTGCACGGATGACGACGGCGAGTCCCGTCACGAGCAGGGCTGCTGACGGGATCGCGAGCCACGGCACGTGCTGTCCCGACACGAACAAGGCGGCGATGACGGCAGCGCCGGGGATCTCGAACAGGATCGACAGGCTGACGACCGTCGGGCTAGTGGTCCGCAGCACCGCGTTGAACAGCGAGTGCCCCAGCAGCTGCGCGCCGGCCGTCAGAGCAACCAGCTTGAGCCAGTCGCGACCGTCGTACCCGCTCAGCTGTTGTCGCCCGACGACGCAGGTCACGAGCAGCAGGAGCGCGGTGGTGGAGTAGCAGACTGCGGTGTACGCCGTGGTCGACACCGACCGCCGCACCTCGCTGCCCGCGGTCATGTACGCCGCAGCGAAGACGCCACCGAGCAGCGCGAGGCCGTCGCCGAGCAGCGCCTTGCCGGAGACCTGGAGGTCCGCGCCGGTGAGGAGCAGCGCGCCGCACAGCGCGATGGCGATGCCGACCCACGCCTGCCGACCGATGCGCTCCCCCCTGATCCTGCCGAGCAGCGCCGACCACACCGGCTGGGTGGCGACCAGCGCCGTCGCGCTGGCCACGGAGGTGTAGGGAATCGCCGGTATCCAGGTGGCGAAGTGCAGGCCCAGCAGCAGCCCGGCGAGCAGCGCGAGCCGACGCTCACGAGCCGACAGCCCGCGAAGCTCGGCCCGGTTGCGGACGAGGGCGACCGGGAGCAGGACCGCTCCGCCCATCGCGTTGCGCCAGAAGGCGATCGCGAGTGCGGGCACGGCGGTCGCGGCGATCAGTGGCCCTGAGGTCGACACAGCCAGCAGCGCGACCGCCATGAGGCCGAGGTCCCGGGTGGGGGGACGCGCGACGCCCGACCGGTTCAGGGCGTCGAGGGTCACGTCGCCATCCTGTCAGGGCACGGCAATCTCGCCCTTCGAGACCGGGACCACGCGCCCGGAGACGGTGGTGCTGACGGCCACGCCGGACGCGACGGTCACGCTGCACATCAGGGTGCCGGGCCGACCCATCTCGTGACCCTGCTCGACGACGTAGCGGTGCTCGCCGTCGCCCAGCGAGGAGGCGAGGTAGACGCCGAGCCCGAGTGCCGCTGACCCGGTAGCGGGGTCCTCGACGACGCCGAGACCACCCGGGAAGACCCGACTGCGGGCGATGGCCCCGTCCCAGCTGACCAGCGCGATGCCGGAGCGTCCGAGCGCCGCCACCAGAGGGGCGTCTACCCGGACGCGGGCGAGCGCTTCCCGCCGCACCAGGAGGTAGGCCCAGTCGATGCCGACGCCCGCCCAGCGCGGTTCCGGACCGGCGAGGTCGTCCGGGCTCAGGCCGAGCGCGGCCAGCAGCGGCGCGGGGTCGAGCGGCTCGCTGAGGGACGGTTCACCGCCCGCGAGGGTCGCACCGGTCGAGGTCACGTCGACGGGCAGCAACCCGGCGCCGCAGGCCTGCACGTTGGGCCCGGCATCGATGCGGCCGAGCCGGTGCAACAGCCACGCGGTGCCGACGGAGGGATGACCGGCGAAGGGCAGTTCCGTCGCGGGCGTGAAGATCCGCAAGCCGTAGGTCGCGCCGGCGGGAGCCTTGAGGGGGAAGGCGGTCTCGCTGAGGTTGAACTCGCGGGCGATCGCCTGCAGTTGCTGGGTGCTCAGCTCGTCCGCGTCGAGAACGACCGCGAGCGGGTTCCCGGCGAAGGGCCGGTCAGTGAAGACATCCACCACCTCGAAGGCGAGCGCCTGGGGTCCTCCGACCGGACGCTCACGCGTCAAGAGGGCATGACCATCCCGCCATCGACGCAGAGCGAGACACCCGTGATGTACGACGAGGCGTCGCTGGCCAGGAAGACGCAGGCGTCGCCGACCTCGTGCGGCTCGCCGAACCGGCCGGCTGGCGCGAGCAGCCGCACCAGCTCGCCCTCCCGCGGGTCGAGCTCGTCGGTCATCTCGCTCGGGAAGTAGCCCGGGCAGATGGCGTTGACCCGGATGCCCTTGCGTCCGGTCCACTGCGCCGCAAGGTCCCGCGTGAGCCCGAGCAGGCCGGCCTTCGAGGAGGCATACGCGGCCTGCGGGATGCTGCCGGGCCGCAGACCGAGCACGCTGGAGATGTTGACGATGGAGCCGCCCTCGGTGACCGCCCGGCCGAAGGCCTGCGCCATCCAGTACTGGCCGTTCAGGTTCAGGTCGATCACGTTGCGGAACTGCTCGGGCGTCTCCCGGGTCGCGGGTACGGCGGTGCCGACCCCGGCGTTGTTGACCAGCACGTTGACCTTGCCGAACGCCTCGACCGCCGCCGCGACCATCGCGGTGCACTGGTCAGGGTCGACGACGTCGGTCTGCACGGCCAGGGCGCGGCGGCCGGTCGCCTCGACGAGGCGCTTGGTGTCCTCGAGCTTGTCGAGGCGGCGGGCCCCCAGCACCACGTCGGCGCCGGCTTCCGCGAGGCACTGCGCGATGGCCACGCCGAGACCGGACGAGGCACCGGTGACGAGGGCCACCTTGCCGGTGAGGGAGAAGCGGTCGAGGACGGTTGTCGAAGGCATGTGCGGCATCGTGCCGTACCCGGGTGCGGGACCCGTACGGCGGTAGCGTTCTCGCGTGAGCACTGGCGGTCGGGTCTTCGTCGCACGGCTCGCCGGCCTGCCCGTCTTCGACCCCAACGGCGACCAGGTGGGCCGTGCCCGCGACGTCGTGGTCACGCTGCGGGTGGGCAAGGAAGCGCCCCGAGTGCTCGGTCTCGCGGTCGAGATCCAGGGACGTCGCCGGATCTTCGTGCCGATGGGCCGGGTGACGTCGGTCGAGAGCGACGCGGTGATCCTGTCGACCGGCTCCGTCAACATGCGGCGGTTCGAGCAGCGGGCCGGCGAGACCTTGGTCCTGACCGAGCTCCTCGACCGCCGCGTGACGATCGACGCCGACGGCAGCGAGGCCACCGTCGTCGACGTGGCCATGGAGCAGACCCGCACCGACTGGCTCGTGACCAAGGTGGCCGTGCGGAGGGGCCGCGGCCGTCGCCGCAGCGAGGTGCTCACCCTCGACTGGTCCGAGGTCACCGGGCTCGGCGTCCCGGAGCACGAGCAGGGTGCCGCGAACCTGCTCGCGGTCCTGGAGAAGCTGCGGCCCGCCGATCTCGCCGGAGTGCTGCACGACCTGTCCCAGAAGCGCCGCGGTGAGATCGCCAACGCGCTCGACGACGAGCGGCTGGCCGACGTCCTCGAGGAGATGCCCGAGGACGAGCAGGTCGAGCTGCTGTCGGGTCTCGCGGACGAGCGGATCGCCGACGTCCTCGAGGCGATGGCGCCGGACGACGCTGCCGACCTGCTGGGCGAGATGCAGCCCGCCGATGCCGAGCGGCTCCTCGAGCTGATGGAGCCCGACGAGGCGGAGCCGGTCCGGCAGCTGCTCGCCTACGGCGAGGACACCGCCGGCGGACTGATGACCAGCGAACCGGTGATCCTCGGTCCGGGTTCCACCGTCGCGGAGGCCCTCGCCCGGATCCGGCACATGGACCTGCCTCCGTCGCTGGCCGCGCAGGTCTACGTGGTCCGGCCGCCGTTCGAGACGCCGACCGGTCGGTACCTCGGCACCGCGCACTTCCAGCGGATGCTACGGGAGCCCCCGTCGACGATGCTGGGTGGCGTCCTCGAGACCGACATCGACCCCTTGCTGCCGGAGTGCCCGCTGCATGACGTCACCCGACACCTGGCGACGTACAACCTCGTGGCGGTGCCGATCGTGGACTCGGACGGGCACCTGCTGGGCGCCGTCACCGTCGACGACGTGCTCGACAAGATGCTGCCCGAGGACTGGCGCGAGGGTCAGGTGCGCCGCCATGGCTGACCGCGTCCCACGGCGAGCCCGGCTCGACCAGCCCGTGGCACCCCGCACCACCATCTTCCGGCCGCACTACGACCCCGAGGCGTTCGGCCGGGTGTCGGAGCGGATCGCGCGATTCCTCGGCACCAGCAGGTTTCTCGTCTACCTGACGCTGTTCTGCGCGATGTGGATCATCTGGAACGTCGTAGTCCCGTCGAGCTTCACGTTCGACAGCTACGCCAACAAGTTCACGCTGCTGACCCTCATCCTGTCGCTGCAGGCGTCCTACGCCGCTCCGCTCATCCTGCTGGCGCAGAACCGCCAGGCCGACCGCGACCGGGTCGCTCTGGAGGAGGACCGCGGCCAGAACCAGCGGCTGCAGGCCGACGTCGAGTACCTCACCCGGGAGCTCGCCGCGCTGCGGCTCTCCCTCGGCGAGACCGCTACCCGCGACTTCCTGCGCGACCAGCTCCGCGAGCTCGCCGAGGAGGTCGTGGCCCGGACCAGCGAGGGCGTCTACGACCAGCAGGCTCGCCTCCAGCGCGAGGAGCGCGAGAAGCGCGCGGAACGCAAGCGGCGCAGGGTCGAGAAGGACAAGCCGGATCTCCCGCAGAAGCTGTCCGAGCCGTTCGACGGCGAGGCCGACAGCGCCTGATCGCGAGGGGTTGCGGTCCTGTCCAGATCCGGCCGGAGCCGACAGGATGAGTGCCATGTCCACCCCGCAGAGCAACCCGCCGACGGGCCGTCGTCGTCGCCTCGGTGAGGTCCTCGTCGAGTCGCAGCTGCTGACCGAGCAGCAGCTTTCGATGGCCCTGTCAGCGCAGCGGGACGTCCTGCCCGGCCAGCCTCGTCCCCGGCTCGGGACGGTCATCATCGAGCAGGGCTTCGCCACGGAGGCGCAGGTCGCCAAGGCGCTCGCGGAGGCCCTCGGGCTGACACTGGTCGACCTGGGCCGCACCCTGGTCGTCCCCGAGCACGTCCGGCTGCTACCTCGCCAGGTCGCGGAGCGCAGCAACGTCCTCGTCCTGAGCAAGGAGGGCGGCCGGCTCAAGGTCGCCACCTCTGATCCGACCAACGTCGTGGCGCTCGACGACGTGAAGCTCTACACACGCGCCGCAGACCTGGAGGTGGTCGTCGCCACCGAGAGCCAGGTGCGCGAGCAGCTCGGCCGCGCCTGGTCCCTGTCGGAGGACAGCGCAGACGTCGCGACGCTGTTCCAGGACCTCGACGAGGACGAGGCGGTCGACGACCTCGTCCAGAGCGGCACCGACGCAGCTCCGATCGTCCGGCTCGTGGACGTGATCCTGGCCGATGCCGTGCGGGCCCGCGCCTCCGACGTGCACGTCGAGCCGCAGGTCGGCGAGCTGCGGATCCGTTACCGGGTGGACGGTCTGCTGCGGGACGTGATGACGGTTCCCAGGAACGCCACCGCCGCCGCCGTCAGCCGGATCAAGATCGTGTCGGGCCTGGACATCGCCGAACGCCGGCGGCCCCAGGACGGCCGGGCCAAGCTCACGGTCGACGGGCTCACGGTCGAGGCGCGTGTCTCCACCCTCCCCACCTTGCACGGCGAGAAGGTCGTCGTGCGGCTGCTGCCGCGTGCCGAGAACGTCCCGCTGCTCAGCAAGACCGGCATGACGCCCATGCAGCTGGAGATCATCGGTGCGGCGCTGATCCAGACCCAGGGCCTCGTGCTCATCACCGGGCCCACGGGGTCCGGCAAGACCAACACGCTCTACGCGTCGATCCAGCAGGTCAGCACTCCCGACCGCAACATCGTCACGCTGGAGGACCCCGTCGAGGTGCAGGTCGCCGGCATCACACAGGTCCAGGTGCACGAGCGCTCCGGCATGACCTTCGCCCGGGGCCTCCGATCGGTGCTGCGGCAGGACCCCGACATCGTGCTGGTCGGCGAGGTGCGCGACCAGGAGACCGCCGAGCTCGCGCTGCAGGCCTCGCTCACCGGTCACCTGGTCCTCACGACCCTGCACACCAACGATGCGGTCAGCGCGGTCACGCGGCTCGTGGACATGGGCGTCGAGCCCTTCCTCGTCGCATCCTCGCTGACCCTGGTCGTCGCGCAGCGGCTGGTGCGCCAGCCTTGCGCGTCCTGCGCCGCCCCCTACGTGCCCTCGCCCCGCACCCTCTCCCTGCTGGGACTCGGTCCCGAGGACCTCGTCGGCGCAACTCCTACCCGCGGCAAGGGTTGCGGGGAGTGCGGAGGGACCGGCTACCGAGGCCGCACGGGGATCTTCGAGCTGCTGCCGGTCACTGCCGCGCTGCGCAAGGTGCTCCTCACCTCACCGACCGAGGCTGCCATCGGCGCGGCCGCCCGCGAGCACGGCATGACCACGTTGCGCGCGAGCGCCCTGGCAGCCGCACACCGCGGCGAGACGACGTACGAGGAGGTGCTGCGGAGCACCCACGTGGACGCGGTGTCCGGGCCGCGCTGCCCTACGTGCGCGCGTGCGCTGGCCGACGACATGGTGTGCTGCCCCTGGGACGGCGCAGTGGTGCAACAGGACCTCTGCAAGGCGTGCGAGCGTCGGCTGGACGCCGAGTGGCTCACATGCCCATGGTGCCGGACGGTCGTGGACCGCCCCGTGACCCGGCTGGTCGAGATCGACCCCGGACTGCCCCGGCTGCTCGTCGTCGACGACGACGAGAGCGTCTGCCAGTTCGTCAAGGCGGCCCTGGCCGGCGCGGCGGACGTCGTCACCGCGTTCGACTCGGCGAGCGCCCTGTCCCTTCTCGGCAACGAGCACTTCGACGGCGTTCTCGTCGACAACGGCCTGCCCGACCTGTCCGGCGTCGAGTTCATCCGGTTGGTGCGGTCCGACCCCAAGACCCTGACCCTGCCGCTCGTGCTGTTCACCGGCACGTCCTCGCCGCACGTCGAGCGCGAGGCGCGCCACGCCGGTGCCGACGACTACCTCGTGAAGCCGGTCGAGCCGGTGCTGCTGGAGGAACGGGTCATGTCGTTGCTCACCCGCCAGACCCGGGTGCTGCCGACCGCGGCAGGTGGCGCCTCCACCTGACCGGCAGCCGGATGGACGTCGACAGCTACGGGGACCACGCGCGCCAGCACGGCGAGTGGTGGCTGCCCGTTGGTCGCTCGGGCCCAGGCCCGCTCGTCGTGCTCATCCACGGCGGCTACTGGCGGGACAGCTACGACCTCACCCTCGAGCACGCTGTCGCCGCCGACCTTGCCGACCACGGCTTCCTGGTCTGGAACGTCGACTACGCGCCCTCGACGCAGCCGTGGCCCGCGACCCTGCGCGACGTCGCAACGGCGTACGACTTCGCCTTCCGGGGGCGGCACGCCGACCTCGTGGACCCGACACGGGTGGCCGTCGTCGGCCACTCCGCGGGTGGCCACCTCGCCCTGTGGCTGGCGTCCCGGTCGAGACTGCCCGCCGGCTCTCCTGGCGCGGGCGCCCACGTCGCGCCGGCGCTCGCTGTCCCGCAGGCACCCGTCGCGGCGCTGGCACATGGCTACGCGCTGGGGCTCGGCAGCGGGGCCGTCGGCGCGCTCCTCGGCGGCGGGCCTTCCGACGTACCCGACAGGTACGCGGTCGCGGATCCGGTGGTGCTGGCCCCCTCGGGCGTGCCGACCACGATCGTGCACGGCACCGAGGACGACATCGTGCCGATGTCCCAGAGCCTGGACTACGTGGCCGCCTCCCCGCAGGCGCGACTGGTTCGCGTCGGCGGTGGTCACTTCGAGCACCTCGAGCCGTCGTCATCGGCCGTGGCGGCGCTCCGCCAAGCCCTCTCGCCCCTGTGAGGACGTCCGAACTGCAACGCGCAACAGACAGCTCGGCGCTGCCTGAGGCTGGTTGACCTCACCCAAGAGCACTCACGGGACTTGTGCGTTGCAGTTCTGCCCGGCTACAGCGCCCTGACCAGGCCCGCCGCGGCTGCGGCGGCGATCACCACGACGAGGAACGGCAGCCGCCACCACAGGCACAGCGCAGCCACGCCGAGCGAGACGACGCGCGCGTCGACTGTGAGGTGCCGACCGTGTGCGAACACCTGCGTCACCACCAGCGCGGACAGCAGCGCGACCGGCAGGAGCGTGGCGGCCCTCCGGAGCTGCGGCCGGTTGAGCACCGTGGACGGCACCGCCCAGCCGGCCGCCTTGAAGCCGAAGCAGCCGGCGGCGGTGAGCAGCACAGCGGTCCAGATCAACG
>JBHEMB010000254.1:0-11352 GCA_046262855.1 Mycobacteriales bacterium
CCGACGTGGGCACCGCTGAGGATGCTCAGACCGACCACGGCCACGTCCTCCTGCAGCGCCACCGCCGCGATCGTCTCTGGCTTCTGCCGCAGGCCGAGGTAGATGACCTCGAAGCCGGCATCGCGCAAGGCCCGCGCGACGAGCTTTGCCCCGCGGTCGTGACCGTCGAGGCCCGGCTTGGCGATGAGCACCCGGACCGGCATCAGAAGACCCTCGGCTGCACGAACTCGCCCCACTCTGCCTTGAGCACGTCCACCATCTCTCCCACAGTGCAGTACGCCTTTGCGCAGTCGATCAGCAGTGGCATCAGGTTCACGTCCTCCTTGGCAGCCCCTCGACCGAGGGCGGCAAGCGTCGCCTCGACGTCGCCGGCGGAGCGGGTGCGCTTGACCTCGGCGAGCCGCGCGAGCTGCCGCGCCCGGCCGGCCTCGTCGAGCTCGTAGCCCTCGGTCTCCGGGGGCTGCTCGTCGGACTGGAACATGTTGAGCCCCACGACCTTGCGCTCCCCGGACGTCAGCGCCTCCTGCACGCGGTACGCCTCGTCGGCGATGAGCCGGTGCAGGTAGCCCTGCTCGACGGCCTCGACCATCCCGCCCTGCGCCTCGAGGTCGTTCATGATGGCGATGACCCGCTCCTCCATCGCGTCGGTCAGCGCCTCGACGTAGTACGAGCCACCGAGCGGGTCCGCCACCTTGGCCACGCCGGTCTCGTAGGCGAGCACCTGCTGGGTGCGGAGCGCCAGGGTTGCGGACTCCTCGCTCGGCAGCGCGAACGGCTCGTCCCAGGCGGCGGTGAACATCGACTGCACGCCACCGAGCACTGAGGCCAGCGCCTCGTAGGCGACGCGCACGATGTTGTTGCTCGCCTGCGGTGCGTAGAGCGACGCACCACCGGCCACGCAGCCGACCCGGAACGCGCAGGAGCGGTCGTCCTTCGCGCCGTAGCGCTCCCGGACGATGCGCGCCCAGCGTCTGCGGCCGGCGCGGTACTTCGCGATCTCCTCGAAGAAGTCGCCGTGCGTGTAGAAGAAGAACGAGATCTGCGGCGCGAACTGGTCGATGGTCATCCGGCCGCGCGACAGCACCTCGTCGCAGTACGTGACGCCGTCCATCAGGGTGAACGCCATCTCCTGCGCGGCGTTCGCGCCGGCGTCACGGAAGTGCGCGCCAGCCACCGAGATGGCGTTGAAGCGCGGCACCTCCTCGGCGCAAAACTCGATGGTGTCGGCGATCAGGCGCAGCGACGGCCGCGGCGGCCAGATCCACGTCCCGCGGCTGACGTACTCCTTGAGGATGTCGTTCTGGATCGTGCCGCGAAGCTTCGCGCGATCGACGCCCTGCTTCTCACCGACCGCCACGTAGAAGGCGAGCAGGATCGCGGCGGTGCCGTTGATGGTGAAGCTGGTGCTCACCTTGTCGAGCGGGATGCTGTCGAAGAGCATCACCGCGTAGGCGATGGTGTCGAGGGCGACGCCGACGCGGCCGACCTCCTCCTCGACGTCCGGATGGTCGGAGTCGAAGCCGCACTGGGTCGGGAGGTCGAGCGCGACGGACAGCCCGGTGCCCCCCTGCTCGAGCAGGTACCGGTACCGGGCGTTCGACTCTTCCGCCGTACCGAAGCCGGAGTACTGCCGGAACGTCCAGAGCCGGCCGCGGTACCCGTCGGGGAAGTTCCCACGTGTGAAGGGCCACTGCCCGGGCGGCGGAAGCGACCCCGGGGAGGGCAGGTCATCCGGCCCGTAGCTGACCGCCAGGGGGATGCCCGCCTCGCTGTTCACCGATCCGTCCACGAGCGAAGGGTATACGCGATACCCACGATTGCGACAGTACGCTGCCGAAAAAAGAGAGGGACGTTTACGGCGCCACAAGCTGGGGTTTGCGGCCCACGTGCGAACGGCCACGGACGGTGCTCGAGGCACGGCGCAGTGGGAGGGACCGTGTCGGGGCACGGTCTCTCCCACTGTGTCGCCTGTCAGCTTGCGAGGTAGGCCTCCACCAGCCGGGCGAGAACCTGGCCGTCGGTGGGTCGGGGCCAGGCGGCCTGGCTGCGGTAGCGAGATCCGTCGGGGCTGGTCCAGACCGTCACGCCGGTGTCCGGGTCGTGATCGGTGGCCCAGCCGTCGTGCTTCAGGTGATGGCACCGGTCACTTTTGGCCCACAGGTTCCAGGAGGCGGTCGGACCCTGCGGCCAGGCCTGGTTGTGGTCGAGGTCGCAGCGGCGGGCGGGGGCGCTGCAGCCGATGCCCGTGCAGTGCTGGTCCCGCAACTGGACCAGTGTCCGGAGCCGGAGGCTCGGGTCGTGACTGGTCTGGCTTTCCTCGATGACGACCGCCGCGGCAATCATCGCCAGGATCTGGTTGCGGGTCTCGGCTGCGGTCCGTGCCCGACCGGGTGGGGCGCCGCTCGGTTCCAGCTGCAGCGGGATGCCGTGGCTGGTCGTGACCAGCCGGGTCAGGGCAGCAGCGGGCAGCAGCAACCGCACCCGCCGTGCTGACAGGGCGGCGCCGCCGGGGGCGGTGCCGTCCAGCCGTGCTGCTCGCTGGTCCAGTTCGAGTGCGGTGGTCAGCGGCACGTGCACGATCACGCTGGTCGGTGCTGCGGGTCGCAGCCGCAGCACCTGCACGGCCAGCTCCCGCCAGCTCAGTACTGGCGGGGCCGGCGCGGGTGGCGGATCCGGCGCGGGTGGCGGATCCGGCGGGTCGGGTGGGTCCTCGGGGGGTTCGTCGGTGAGGCTGGCGAGCCAGCCGTCCCAGTCCGGTTGCGGGTCGAGCCAGCCCTGCTCCGGCGCGGGAGCCGGGAGGCCGTAGACCCGCCGGTGCAGGGCCGTCGGGTCCAGCCCGTGCTCGGCGAGCGCCCCGACCAGGGCGGCCTCCAGTCGGCTGCCGCAGGCCAGGGCTGCGTCGTCCGGGACCAGGCTGGGGGCCTCATCCACCGGCGCCGGTTCCTCCGCCGGTTCCTCCGCCGGCTCCTCGACTGGCACCTCGGTGGGCTGCTCGGCGGTCAGTGCGCGGAGCTCCGCTGCCTGCTCCGGTGTCAGGGCCGCGACCGCCATCAGGGCGTCGAGGTCACCGGCGTGCAGCGCCCGGATCAGCGCGACCAGCCGGCTGGGGAGCTCGGCGAACACATCAGCCTCACGCTGCGCCGCGGTCCGCTGCACCCCATCCAGGGTGTCGAGTCGGGTCTGGGCTCGGACCAGCTCGGCGAAGTCGAGGCTCCAGCGCTTCGCCGCCAGGGCGTCCAGGTGCGCCCCGATCTCAGCCATCTGATCCGGCAGCTCCGCGGTCCAGACCCGCCGGCCGGCGTAGGCGGCCCGCTCACGCTGCTCGGTGGCCTCCGGTTCGAGCTCGGCCTCCACCTCCACCAGCGTGTCCAGCACCAGCCGGCGGGCATCGCGGGCATTCAAGGTCAGGACTTGCGCGAAGACCCGCCGCTCCACCTCGATCTGGACCGCTTCGCTGCGGCCCCGGGTCAAGGTCAACAGCAGCTCAGCAGTCGCCGGATACATCAGCCCGGCCTGCAGGGCCGCGAAGCTCCTGCGCCACAGCAGCACCAGCCGCTGGCCGTTGACCAGCTGGGTCGCGGCCCGCTGCTGACCGATCCGGACCGTCCCGGCGAGCTCGACGATCTCGTGACCCTCAGGGTCCAGCAGCTCAGTGCTGCGGTCATGCCACTCGGCCATCATCGCCGCGCGCAGCTCCATGCCCTTCGCGTATGCCCGGGCGGCTTCGGCTTCCTGGGCGGCGACCCGGGCGAGCAGCGCACGTCTGCGCTGTCGGGTGTCGTCGTCGGGGGCTCGGGGCATACGACTACTCTACCCACCGTACTCGAACATGTAAACGAGTTATCGAAAGTTTTTTATAGACGGAAGATCAGGGGGCATCTGGTCCGGTCTTCTACTAAAACTTGTCTGCTTCACTCTGCTGGCGCGGGACGCTGTTCCTTGGTGATGGAGCGCGCCTATGTTCGGCCGAAGGATCGGCCAGGTTCCGCTTCGTCATGACGACGGGACGGCCTACCGCCCTGAGCGAGGGTGAGCCGGGGAGGATCGAAGCAGGCCCCTGAGGAACAGCTGGACCGCCAGCTCCGTGTGGTGCGCCTGCGACCGGACGTCGCGGACCACGCCGAAGGACGCCAGTCGCGCGGGAACACCAGCGACCATTCCGAGGAACAGCTCTGCCAGGGCCTCGGGCTCGTCCGCGACGATCGTCCCCGCCTCGGAGTGCCGGCTGAGCAGGTCCACGACCAGTTGCCGGCGCGGCCAGACCCCGGCGGCGTGCGTGCGCCGGGCCAGGTCAGGGAACCGGGCAGCGTGGGCCACCGCGACCCGGCTGAGCTGGACCATCTCGGGGTGGAGGGCCCGCCGTACCGCCGCCGACGCCACCGCGCGCAGGGCACCCTCGAGGTCGTCCAGGTCCGGGACCTTGTCCTCCGGAACGGGCCAGTCCGGACGGCCCACGGCCCAGTCCAGAACAGCGGTGAAGACCGCCTCCTTGCTCGGGAAGCGGGCGTAGAGCGAGGCCTTGGTCGTCCCTGCGGCACCCGCGATCGCGTCCATCGACGTGCCGTCGTAGCCGTGCTCGAGGAAGAGCCGCAGCGCTGCTTGCTGCACGTCGCTGTCCAGCAGGGCAGCCTGCTCCAGAGAGGGCCGCCCCCGGGACCGTCTTGCCGCACTCGTCACGAGGCGCATCCTCGCAGACCCCTTGCCTTTAATAGACTCATGGGTCTATTTTACGCCGATGACGATGACAACGGCTACCGCGATCGATCTCGTTGACGCCCGGTTCCAGCAGCGCCGCCAGCAGGTCCCCGTTCTTGCTCAACGCGCTGAGGCTGAGGGCATCACCTCCCTCCGTTCGCTGGAGGAGCTGGTGCCGCTGCTCTTCCCCCACACGACCTACAAGAGCTATCCCGAGGCGCTCGTCAGTCAAGGACGCTGGGCGCAGCTGAACCGATGGCTCGACTCCCTGTCGACGCACCGGGTGGCGGTGGACATCGAAGGCGTTGCGGATGTCGACGGCTGGATCACCCGCCTCGAGGCGGCCGGCCACCTGGTCTCGAGCTCCAGCGGGACGAGCGGCAAGGCGTCCTTCCTCAACAAGTCGATCGGCGACCGCTCGGTCTCGATGCAGAACATGCTCGACTGCATGTCGGCGATCGGGCTGCCCCCTGGATGTGAGTGGAACGTCATCGCGACGGGCCCCGAGACGGGGGTGGCTGCCCACGCCGTCATGCGGGACCTGCTCCTCGGCAGCTACGCCCGCCCCGACGGCATCGCGCTGCCCACCGCGCAGGCCGCAGGTGGTCACCACCGGTACATGTCGCGGCTGGCCGCGATGCGACGCGCGATGGCCGACGGCACGGCCAGTCCGGACGAGGTCGCGACCTTCGAGGCAGCAGCCGCCGAGCGCCAGCGGCACACCGACGAACGGTTGCAGTACTACGCCGACCAGCTGCTCGAGCGGCGCTCCGAACGGATGCTGTTCACCTCGATGCTGCCGCTGCTCTACCGGCTCACGCAGATCCTGCGGGAGAAGGATGCCCGCCCAGGCGACCTGACGGGCGCCAACGCCCTGACGACCGGCGGGGGCCTCAAGGGCAGCGCACTGCCGCCGGACCACCGCGAGCAGTGCTTCGCGATGCTGAGCATCGATGACTCGCGCTTCATGCACTACTACTCGATGCAGGAGCTCAACCTGCGGATGCTCAAGTGTCCCGAGCAAGGGCACTACCACGTCCCCGACGAGCTCGTCCTGCTCGTCCTCGACCGGGACGGGGAGCAGCTGGCCCCAGTGTCCGACGGGCAGGTCGAGGGACGGGCCGCCTTCTTCGACCTCACGGTCGACGGCCGGTGGGGCGGCACCATCTCCGGCGACAAGGTGCTCGCAGACCTCGACGGCTGCCGCTGCGGCCGCCCCGGCCCGACGGTCCACGATCAGATCACCCGCTACTCCGACCTCGCCGACGGCGACAAGATCACCTGCGCGGGAACCATGGACGCTTACGTCCGCGGCTTCGTCGAGGACTGAGGCGCATCGTGAACACTGCCCTGCGCACGCGCATCCAGGTCCCGCACTTCGTCCGCGGAAAGGTGGTCTGGGGCGAAGACAACGAGCACCTGTCGCGGGACTTCGGCATCCCGTTCGTCACGCCGGCACTGCACTTCAACGAGCTCATCCCGGATCGGTCGGAGCTCGGCCCAGCCTTCGACGTCCCGGTCTCGGACATCATCGACTACCTCGTCGAGGTGGCCGGGCGCCTGACGCTCGAGACGAACGAGTACCTGCAGGAGTCGCTCGAGCGGACGCTGCAGGTCAGCGCGCTGCCGCGACGGATCATCGAGAACACCTTCCGCCGACCCGGCCAGTTCCTCACCCGCGAGTTCCTCGAGTACAAGCTCGAGCGCGTCTTCGGAGGCACCGAGGTGCTCGACGGCTGGCTTGAGCACACCGACCCGCAGGGCCGCACGAGCAGGGTGCGGGCGTTCCCCCCGCGCCTGGTGCATGTGCTGGCAGGCAACTCACCCAGCGCCGCCATGACCTCGATCGCCGATGCCGCGCTCATCAAGGGCATCAATGTGTTCAAGATGCCCTCGGGCGACCCCTTCACGACCGTGGCCGTGCTGCGGACCATGGCCGACCTCGACCCGGACCACCCCGTCCTGCGGTCGATGTCAGCGGTGTACTGGCGTGGCGGCGACGCCTCCGTGGAGAGCGTCGTCTACCGGTCTCAGTACTTCGACAAGCTGGTGGCCTGGGGCGGCGGCGACGCGATCAACAACGTCATCAAGTACACCGCTCCCGGCTTCCATCTCGTGTCCTTCGACCCCAAGGTGTCGATGGCTGCCATCGGCCGCGAGGCGTTCGCCTCCGACGACGTCCTCCGCACGGTCGTCGAGCGCGCAGCATCGGACGCCACGGTCTACAACCAGGACGCCTGCGTCGCCGCGCGCCATGTCTTCGTCGAGGGCACCCTGGAGCAGGTCGACCACTTCTGCCAACTGCTGCACGAGCGACTGGGGGTCGAACGCGACTTCGCGTCGGCCGTCGGGCCGAGGCCGCCCGCGGAGGTGCGGGAGGCCGTCGACGGGATGCGGTACCTGGAGCCGGACTACCGGGTCTGGGGCGAGTACGACGGACGCGGTCTCGTCGTGCGGTCTCCCGAGCCCGTGGACTTCCCCCCCACCAACAAGACGGTCAACGTCGTGCCCGTACCGACCCTGCTGCACGCCACCCGCTACGCGACCGTGGCAACCCAGACCGTCGGCGTGTACCCGACCGAGCGCAAGGCCGAGATCCGGGACCTCCTGGCCACAGCAGGCGTACAGCGGGTGGTGAAGCTGGGCAGCGCCATGAAGGGCAGCGCGGGCAACCCGCACGACGGCATGTTCCCGCTGCACCGCCTGGTCAACTGGGTCGTGGACGACGACGCATGACCCCGAAGGGGTAGACCCGGGTGAAGTCAGCGCCCGGCTCCGCGGCGGTGAATGCCTCCCACAGCTCCGTGGTGGCGGCAGCCAGCGGCGCGTGCTCACCGACCGCTGACAGGAACAGGTTGAGGTCCTTGGTCATCAAGGTGTTCGTGAAGCCGGCCGCGTAACGACCGGTCAGCACCTGCTGCGGGAACTTCTCGCTCGTCACCGAGCTCTGCCCGCTCGAGCCGTTGATGACGTCGAGCATCACCTCGAGGTCCAGCCCGAGGGATTCGCCGAACGCGAGTGCCTCGCTGGCGGTGGCGAGGTTGGCCGCGGACAGGAAGTTGTTGACCAGCTTCAGCGCCTGCGCCTGCCGAGGCACGTCACCGACCCGCTTCCTGCGGTCGCTCAGCCCGGCGAGCACCGGCTCGACGCGGCTGCAGGCTGCATCGCTTCCGGCGTACATCACCATGAGGGTCCTGGCCCGCGCGCCGGTGACGCCGCCCGACACCGGCGCGGCGACGTAGTCGACGTCCGCCTCCGCAAGCAGTGCGGTGAGCCGGTCAGCCGCCTGCACGCCGACGGTGGACGTGTCGACGACCGCCGTGACGCGTCGGGAGCCAGAGCCGAGCAGGTCACGAACCACCGCCTCCGAGACCGAGCCGTCCGGCAGGCTCAGCACGACGACCTCGCACTTCGTTGCCACCTCGGCCGCCGTTGGGACCCAGGTGGCACCGACCGGCATCCGATCCGGGCCTGCCACGTCGTGCGCGACGACAGCGCAACCGAAGGACACCAGGTTCGCGGCGAGGGCGCTGCCCATGTTGCCCAGGCCGATGAAGCCGATCGACTCGCTCACGACGAGGCACCGCGGGCCTTCAGCAGCGCACGACGCGCGCTGATGCCTGCCGGCGCCCCGCAATACGCGGCGACCTGGAACACCAGCTCGTCCAGCTCCGCATCGGTGACACCGGTCTGGGCCGTGCTGCTGGCATGCAGCGTGAACTCCTCCATCCGGCCGAGCGCTGCGGTCATCGCGCAGACGAGCAGGCTTCGGTCGCGCGGGCTCAGCGGGCCACCTCGCGTCCACACCCCCCATGCCATCGACGTGATGTAGTCCTGGAACTGCTGCACAACGGGGTCGTAGTCCAGGGTCATGCTGTCGACGTAGGCGTCGCCGAGCATCGCCCGTCGCATCGCCCGCGCCGCGTCGAGGTCCGATGTGCTGTCGCTCATGCTCCGTGTCCTTCGTTCACCGCAGCGCGAGGCTCACGGTCTTGACCTGCGCGTACTCGTGCAGCGCCTCGAGTCCCTTCTCGCGGCCGTAGCCGCTGGCCTTGAAGCCACCGAAGGGCGTCTCGATGCCCAGCGCCCCGCCGTTGACGGACACCTGCCCGGCCCGGATCTGCTCGGCCAGCCGCAAGCCGCGGGCCACGTCCCCCGTCCAGACACTCGCCACCAGGCCGTACTCGGTGTCCTCCGCCTTGCGAAGCGCGTCCGCCTCGTCGGTGAAGGCGCTCGTGACGAGGACCGGTCCGAAGACCTCCTCGCGCGCGATTGCCTGGTACGACGGGACGCGCGCGTAAACCGTCGGCCGCACGTAGAACCCCTGGGCCGCCGGGCCGTCCTCGTACGCCATACCACCGGTGCGAAGGACTGCGCCTTCCGCGGCGGCGGAGGCGAAGTGCCCGAGCACCTTGCGGTACTGGGCCTCGGTGATCATCGGACCGAAGTCGACGCCCGGCTGCAGCCGCTCGACGGCTTCGACAACGCGGTCCACGACCTCGTCGTGGACGTTGTCCTGGACGAGCAGCCGACTGGTGGCGGAGCACACCTGCCCCGCGTTCATCGCCACCGCGGTAACGGCGGCCGCGACGGCGCGGTCGAGGTCGGCATCGGCGAAGACGACGAGCGGTGACTTCCCACCCAGCTCCAGGGTCAGCGGGATCAGCCGATCGGCCGCGAGGTGCGCGAGCTGCTGGCCGGTGCGAACCGAGCCGGTGAACGCGACCCGGCTCACGCCGGGGTGCGTCACCAATGGGGTCCCCGCATCAGGGCCTGTCCCAGTGACGACGTTGAGCACGCCGTCCGGGAGCCCTGCGCGCTGTGCCAGCCGTGCCAGGGCAAGGGTCGTCGTGGACGTCGCCTCCGACGGCTTCGCGACCACCGCGTTGCCGACGGCGAGGGCGGGGGCCAGCGCGCGGCATGCCTGGTTGAGCGGGAGGTTCCACGGCGTGATCGCGGCGACCACGCCGTACGGCTCCAAGCGGGTGTAGGTGTGCTGGCCGCTGCCCTGGTCGATGGTCCGTCCCCCGCAGGCGCGCACGACCCCGGCGTAGTAGCGGAAGTAGCCGACCGACGCGTCGACCTCGAACCGCAACTGCGCGGCGACCTTGCCGGTACAGGCCCGCTCGAGGTCCATCAGCTCCTTGGCGGAGTCTGCCAGTTCATCGGCGATCGCGGCGAGGACCGCCCCGCGATCGGCAGCGGCCTGAGCCGCCCAGGCCGGTTGGCCCGCCGCGGCTGCATCGACCGCTCGGGCGACATCAGCCTCGCAACCGGCAGCGATCTCGTCACCTGACTCACCTGTCGTGGGATCGATCGTGGGCAGGTAGGTGCCCGTCACCGGTGGCTCCGTCGTACCGCCGATCCACAGGTCGTGCCGCACATCCGGAGGGTATCCGCCATGCTCGCATAGCGATAGGTCGCTAGCGAGAAAAGAGAGCAGCGTTATCGAATGGGGGCTCGCCAGCAGACCCGAGCCACTCAGCCGGCGATGTACAACTCGATGGCCTCCCGCGCGAGGTCGCTCACGCTCCGATGCTCCTGCTCTGCGCGGGCATGCAGCGCCGCGTACGCATCGTCCGCCAGCCGGACGCTCACGCGAGGTGAGGCACCCCTAGCGCCGCGGGCCGAAAGCGACGGTCCCCCGACCGTGCGCGGCTCAGCATCCGCCAGGTCCGTATCGTCGCGCTAGAACGCGGCCGCCAGGGCAGCCGCATCCTCATCAGTGAGGACCGCACCGCTTTTGGGCGACCCACTGGGCCGCTTCTTCTTCGTCACCGCTGCCACCGCAGGGCCTCCTGGTACTGAGGTTGGTACTTGCTGCGAAGCGGCATCGCGTGGATGACAAGCAGGTCGCCGTTCGCCAGCCCCACCGCCAACCTCCACAGGCACACCCCGCCGATCGTCGCCGAGGTTGACCAGCTGGTCGAGCGGCCGGACCGGCGGGGACGCAGTCAGACGTAGCTACCGCCGGTCACGTCAGGCCCCAGCGGTGCATCATCACCAGCAGGTCGACGCCCAGCGAAGCGCATGGCCATGCCCCCATTGCGATAGATCGCTAGCGAGAAGAGAGCAGCGTTATCGAGCTGGCATCTGCGACTTACGGTCTCGCCGATAGACCGCTTGACAGCAATGCAGCGTACGTGGAGTATCCAAGATACCGTACTCTCGCTACCAACGAACCGACGTCGTCGGGAGGCAACTGTCTTGACGCCCATGCAGCGGTTGCTATCCGGCATGAGCTACTCGTGAGTGCACCTCGGAGGCAAGCTGCTCCTGCAGTAGGTTCCCCACTGATGCCATCACCGCGCCGCGCGAGCGGACCAGCCGGCCGCGCGGTAGGCGCATACCCGCAGGCGGCTCCGGTCCAGCCGCAGACGATGCGGCCCGCGGCGCACACCCGGGTGGACGAGATCCTGCACGTTGTCGTCGAGCTTCTTCTTGACGACGGCTACGACGCGGTGCAGGTGCGGGCTGTTGCGAACGAGGCCCGCGTCTCCCTCGCCACGATCTACAAGCTGTTCGGCACCCGCAACGAGATGGTCGTCGCCGCGCTCGCGCGATGGATGAACGAGCACGCCTACGTACACGTTGATGAGCTGCAACTCACCGGCTCACCGTTCGCCGATGTCATGGCCGTGCTGCGCGCGGTCTGGG
>JBHEMB010000255.1:0-12265 GCA_046262855.1 Mycobacteriales bacterium
GTACTACGACAACCCGAACCCGGGCACCTACAGCTACAGCTACACCGTGTCCGTGGAGCGCAGCGCGGGCTGCCCGTCCTGCTCGCCGCTCCAGTCGGACAAGAGCGCGCCCGCCAGTGCCTCGCTGACGACGCCCAAGCCGAAGCCGTCCCCGACGCCGACGCCGGCACCGACGTCCACCGGCGGCAGCACAGGTGGCGGCGGCTCCACCAGTGGCTCCACAGGCGGTACGACGGGTGGCGGGAGCAGCACGACGACGGGCGGGTCCACGTCCGGCAGCAGCACCGGCTCCGGCACCTCCACGGGCGGCTCGAGCAACGCGTCGACGGGCGTCAAGACCAGTTCCTCCCCGGTGCCGTTGCCGACGCTCGACCCGGGCATCCAGAAGCGGGCGTTCGCGCTCAACTTCAGCAACTTCTCGGCCGGCCTCGGCATCCCGAAACTGCCCCCGCTCCCCAGCACGGCGATCACCCTGCCCGGCCGCGAGGGGGCGGAACCGGCCGGCACCTACCAGCCGACGCTGCCGTACCAGAAGGTCACCGAGACCACCCACTCGCGCAGCATCGTGAGCAACCCGATCGGGTCGATCACGAGCATCAACACCGGTCAGCTGGCGAAGTGCCTGGCGTTCGCGCTCATCCTCATCATGTGCGCGGCCCACCTGCGCCGGTGGGTCGGCGCCCACGTCGAGGACTGACGACTACGTGACCGAGTGCCGGCCGGACCGGTTGCGGGTGGTCTCTGTCGGGTAGGGGTCGGCGACCTGCGCCCGCAGCCGGGCGTTCTCGTCGGCGAGCTGGTCGTTCTCTGCGCTGACGTCGCGGACCTGGGCCTTGGCAGCCGCGTGCCGGCGCCGGCGACCCGCCGCGCCTCCCACCATCATGGAGAGGCCGGCCATCAGAGCGAGGCCAGCGACTGCGCCGGTGAGGAACACGCCCAGGACCGTCGTGTCGTAGGACTGTCCGAACGCCGTGAGCGTCCCAGCGTCGGTGTTGTGCAGCGCCACAGCGGCGCCGGCGGCGCCGGCAGCGATCACGAGCAGCAGACCGAGGGGGAGCATCAGGGCCTCCTTGAAAGGGTGCCTCTTGAGGAAAGGCGTCTCAGACCTACCCGCTTGATCGGGGTGCAAGCCCGCTGGTGAGAACCGCGTCCAGCAACCGCACGGCGCCCGGCTTGTCCAGCGGCTCGTTTCCGTTGCCGCACTTCGGGGACTGCACGCAGGAAGGGCAACCGGATGCGCACTCGCAGGAGGCGATCGCGTCGCGGGTGGTCTGCAGCCATGCCGCGGCCCGCGCGTGCCCCCGCTCGGCGAACCCGGCGCCGCCGGGGTGGCCGTCGTAGACGAAGACCGTCGCCAGACCGGTGTCCTCGTGCAGGGCCGTCGAGACGCCGCCGATGTCCCAGCGGTCGCACGTGGCGAACAGCGGCAGCAGGCCGATGGCAGCGTGCTCGGCCGCATGCGCGGCGCCCGGCACGTCCGCCCACTCCAGACCGACCGACGCGAGCAGCTCGGCTGTGAGCGTGTACCAGACCGCCTTCGTCCTGAGCTCGCGGGCGGGCAGGTCGAGCGGCTCCTCGCCCAGCACCTCCCCGGAGCCGAGCCGCTTCTTCAGGTACGCCACCACCTGGTGGGTCACGTCCACCGACCCGAACGACAGGGTGACGCCGTCGAAGGTCGCCGAGCGGAGCGTCTCCGCAACCCGGATGTCGGTCACCTCGCGGGCCGAGGTGCTGTAGTCAGGATCGTCCGCCCGCACCAGGGCGACCGCCTCCTCCAGGTCCAGCTGCTCCACGACGTAGCTCTCGCCCTGGTGCAGGTACACCGCGCCGCTGTGCGCCTGAGCGTGCGACGAGCTGTTGTCCACGGTGCCCAGCAGCCGTCCGGTCGCGGACTCGACGAGCCGCACCGGCGGTCCGCCGGCGCCGCGGAGGTCGGCGTCGGGGCGCTCCCGCGAGGTCCAGAACCAGCCCTTCGGCCGATGCCGGAGCAACCCCCTCCGGACCAGGTCGGGAAGGACGTCCGCGGCGCCGGGGAACAGCGCGAGATCGTCGTCGGTGAGCGGCAGCTCGGCGGCGGCGCAGCACAGGTGGGGCGCCAGCACGTAGGGGTTCGAAGGGTCGAGCACCGTCGCTTCCACCGGACGCCCGAACAGCGCCTGCGGGTGGTGGACCAGGTAGGTGTCGAGCGGGTCGTCGCGCGCAACGAAGACGGCCAGCGCTCCCTGACCGGCGCGACCGGCGCGACCGGCCTGCTGCCAGACGGACGCGACGGTCCCCGGCCAGCCGGTCAGGACGACCGCGTCGAGCCCCGCGACATCGACCCCGAGCTCGAGGGCGTTCGTGGCCGCGACTCCGAGCAGATCACCTGACTGCAGCCGCTTCTCGAGTTCGCGTCGCTCCTCCGGCAGGTAGCCGGAGCGGTAGGCGGCCACTCGCGACCCCAGGCCTGGCTCGGCCTCGACGACCGCTCGGCGCGCGTTCACGGCCACCGCCTCGGCCCCGCGTCGGGACCGCACGAAGGCGATCGTCCGGGCCCCCTCGACGACCAGGTCCGCGAGCAGCTCCCCCGTCTCAGCGGTTGCCGACCGCCGTACGGGGGCGCCGTTCTCGCCGGAGTAGTCCTTCTGCAGCGGTGGCTCCCAGAGGGCGAACTCGGTGGTGCCGCGCGGCGAGGCGTCGTCCGCGACGGGGACGACCGGCAGCCTGACGAGCCGGGAGGCCGACACCTCGGGCTCGCTGACCGTCGCCGAGGCGAGCAGGAAGACCGGGTGCGAGCCGTACCGGGCGCAGACCCGGCGCAGCCGCCGGAGCACCTGTGCGACGTGGCTGCCGAACACCCCGCGATAGGTGTGGCACTCATCGACGACGACGTAGCGCAGGCCCCGCAGGATCCGGCTGAAGTCGGCGTGCCGGGGGAGCACCGACCGGTGCAGCATGTCGGGGTTCGTCAGCACGTAGGACCCGAAGCGGCGCACCCAGTCGCGGTCCTCGAAGGAGGTGTCCCCGTCGAACGTGGCTGCCCGGACCTGCGTGAGGTTGAGGGCCCGCACCGCCCGCAGCTGGTCCGTGGCCAGCGCCTTCGTGGGGGACAGGTACAACGCCGTCGCCTTCTCGTCCTCGAGCAACGAGGACAGCACGGGCAGCAGGTAGGCGAGCGACTTGCCCGATGCCGTGCCGGTGGCCACGACAACGGAGGCTCCGCCGCGGGCGAGGTCGGCGACGTGCGCCTGGTGCTCCCAGGGACCAGGAACCCCTTGCAGCGCAAGGCGATCCACGAGCAGCGACGGCACCCAGACCGGCCAGTCGGTCCGCCGGCCGATGCGTGCGGGCACGTGCTCGACATGGGTCACCCGGTCGCGTCGGGTGGGATCGAGCAGCAGCCGCTGCAGCAGCGAGGCGGACGTCATGGCAGCATCCATCCTCGTGGACGGAGCCGTCTGACGCGGCGCGCCGGCACCTCGGAGGGGGATCCGCTCCTCGGGCTGACATTGTGGCCTGGCTCACGGGGTGTCGACGCGGTTAGATCGTGCTGGCGAGGGGTACGGGCGGCACGACCCGCCGCACGCCTGTCTTGAAGCAAACCTGGAGGAGCACGCCGTGGACCTGTCCTTGGAAGACCGCACCGAGGGCGACCGCACCGTCGTCGTCGTGGGTGGCGAGATCGACGTCTACACGGCGCCCAAGCTGCGAGAGAAGCTGATCGACCTGGTGAGCGCCGGCAACTACCACCTGGTCGTGGACATGGAGGCGGTGGAGTTCCTGGACTCGACAGGGCTCGGCGTCCTCGTCGGCGGCCTCAAGCGGGTCCGGGCCCATGAGGGCAGCCTGCGGCTGGTCTGCACCCAGGAGCGCATCCTGAAGATCTTCCGCATCACCGGGCTCACCAAGGTGTTCCCCATCCACGCCAGCGTCGACGAAGCCGTCGCGGCCACCGACTGAACTGAGGCCCTTGAGCACCGTCGAGCTGCTGCTCTCCCCGCACCCGCACCACGTCCGCACCGCCCGTCTGGTGGGGGTCGCCGCTGCCCGCCGCGCCGGCCTGCCGGACGAGCTGGTGGACGAGCTGCGCTGGGCGCTCGGCGAGGCCTGCTCCCGGGCTGTCGCGCTGCACGCGCTGCACGCCCCGCACGTGCCGGTGAAGGTCCTGCTCCGCGAGGACACCGCTGGCCTGACGGTCGAGGTCGTCGACCAGGGGCCGGATGGGCTGCCGACGGTCATCACCGATCCCGAGGCGCCCTTCGAGGGTGAGCACGTGGACCCACGGGTCTCGCTGGCGGTCCTGACCGGGCTCGTCGACGACATCGAGATCACCTCCACGGACGGCGGTACGACGGTCCGGCTCAGGTGGCCGCTGCCGGTCAAGCTGGTCTGACCGGCCCAGTCGATGTGAACCTGCCCACACGGGCCCTGTAACCTGCTCGCGCTCGGCCGCTCGACCGCAGAAGCGGCCTCGCGGGCATGTGCCCGCACCAACTTTCGGAGGACGCGTGTCCGCAGTGCACTTCGCGGCGGACGGCACGGGGCTTGCCTCTGTGCTGTCGGATGACAAGCCGCTGCTCTACATCATCCTCGTCGTCGCCTTGGTCGCGCTCGGCTTCGCCGGCGTCTTCGCCCGTGAGGTGTTCGCCGCCGACCAGGGCCCCGACAAGATGCGGGAGATCAGCAAGGCGGTGCAGGAGGGTGCAGCCGCCTACCTCAACCGCCAGTTCAAGACGCTCGCCGGTTTCGCTGTGCTGGTCTTCGGGCTGCTGTTCCTGCTGCCCGGCGACGCGTCGGTGCGGGTGGGGCGCTCCGTGTTCTTCCTCGTGGGCGCGGGGTTCTCCGCGGCGGTCGGCTTCATCGGCATGACGCTCGCGACCCGCGCCAACGTGCGGGTCGCGCACGCGGCGAACACCGTCGGCAACAAGCCGGCCCTCCGCATCGCGTTCCGCTCCGGCGGCGTCGTCGGCATGTTCACGGTCGGCCTCGGCCTGCTGGGCGCCGACCTGGTGCTGCTCATGTTCGACGACAAGGCCCCGGAGGTGCTCGAGGGCTTCGGCTTCGGCGGCGCCCTGCTCGCGATGTTCATGCGTGTCGGCGGCGGCATCTTCACGAAGGCGGCGGACGTCGGTGCCGACCTGGTCGGCAAGGTCGAGCAGGGCATCCCCGAGGACGACCCCCGCAACGCGGCGACGATCGCCGACAACGTCGGTGACAACGTGGGCGACTGCGCCGGTATGGCAGCCGACCTGTTCGAGTCCTACGCCGTGACGCTGGTCGCTGCGCTCATCCTCGGCCAGGCCGCGTTCGGTTCCGAGGGCCTGGTGCTGCCGCTGATCATCCCCGCCATCGGTGTCCTCACCGCGCTGGTCGGCATCTACGGCACCGCGCCGCGGGACGGCGACAAGAACGGGCTCACCGCCATCAACCGCGGCTTCTTCCTGAGCGCGCTGGCGGCCATCGTGCTGGTGGCTGTGGCCGCGTTCGCCTACCTGCCGTCCCACTACGCGGACCTGACCGGCGCGTCCGGCGAGATCACAGGGCTCGACGGCAACCCGCGGCTGTTCGCGCTCGGGGCCGTGGTCATCGGCATCGTGCTCGCCGCGGTGATCCAGGTCCTCACCGGCTACTTCACCGAGACCGAGCGCAAGCCGGTGCGTGAGATCGGCCGCAGCTCGCTGACGGGGCCGGCAACCGTCGTCCTGGCCGGCGTCTCGGTCGGGCTCGAGTCCGCCGTGTACTCGGCGGTGCTCATCGGCGGAGCGGTGTACGCCGCCTTCCTGCTCGGCTCCGGCGTCGCCACGCTCGCGCTGTTCGCGGTCGCGCTCGCCGGGACCGGCCTGCTGACCACCGTCGGCGTCATCGTGGCCATGGACACCTTCGGCCCGATCTCGGACAACGCCCAGGGTGTGGCCGAGATGTCCGGCGAGGTCGGCCCGGAGGGCGCGATCGTCCTGACGCAGCTCGACGCCGTCGGCAACACCACGAAGGCGATCACCAAGGGCATCGCCATCGCGACGGCGGTGCTCGCCGCCACGGCGCTGTTCGGGTCCTTCAAGACGAAGGTCACCGAGGCGCTCGCCGCCGCGCAGCCCGCGGGCAAGCACTACGTGTTCGCGCTCTCGATCGACAAGCCGAACCTGCTGTTCGGCCTGATCATCGGCGCGTCGGTGGTCTTCCTGTTCTCCGGGCTCGCGATCAACGCGGTGTCCCGGGCGGCCGGGCGCGTGGTCTTCGAGGTGCGCGAGCAGTTCCGCACCAAGCCGGGGATCATGGACTTCACCGAGAAGCCCGACTACGCCCGCGTGGTCGACATCTGCACGAAGGACTCGCTGCGCGAGCTGGCCACTCCCGGGCTGCTCGCGGTGCTCTCTCCGATCGCCGTCGGCTTCGCCCTCGGCTATGCGCCCCTCGGCGCCTTCCTCGGGGGTGCCATCTCGGCGGGCGTGCTGATGGCCATCTTCCTGGCGAACTCGGGCGGCGCCTGGGACAACGCCAAGAAGCTGGTCGAGGACGGCCACTACGGGGGCAAGGGGTCCGAGGCGCACGCCGCCACGGTCATCGGCGACACCGTCGGAGACCCGTTCAAGGACACCGCCGGGCCCGCGCTCAACCCGCTGCTGAAGGTGATGAACCTGGTCGCCCTGCTGATCGCGCCGACGGTCGTCAAGTACGGCATCGGCATCCACGAGAGCAAGGGCGTCCGCGGCGTGATCGCGGCCGTCGCGATCATCGGCATCGTCGCTGCTGTCACGATCAGCAACCGGCGCGGCGTGGCGGCCTCCGCCGACGTCGTCGAGGCCGTCAAGGTCTAGCTGTCTCCGGCGCGGGCCCGGACCCCCTTCGTGGGGCCGGGCCCGTCGCCGTACCGACGATGTGAGAGGCACCGCCCCTGAAGCGGGTGCAACTCGCTTTGTCGGCCGTGGATGTCGGATAAGCGGCCTTGTCGGATCCGGTGACGGGTTGTCGTGTGCATCACACGTGTGCGTGGCGACACGGCAGAGTGTCCGGTCTGTGACAGTCTGCACCCGTTCGGGGGTGTTCCGTGTCACTCAGCGCGAGCCAGATGGCTGTGCGGCGTTGGTCAAGCGGGGGGATCGAGGTGCCGATGACCGGTCCTAGATGCCCTAGATGCCCCACATGTCCATCCCGGCCCCAACGGCTCCGCGCACCTGCTTTAGCGGCACCACGGAAAGAACAGTAAGGAGAGCCCCGTGCTCCCACGTCCTGCCTCTCGCACCGCCGCCCTCGGCGTCGGTGCCCTCATGCTGGCCGCGCTCTCCGCGCCGGCCGCTTCGGCTGCCCCCCGGGCCGCCGTCGGTGCTCTGAGCGCTGCGTCGTCGACTGCCTACTCGGCCTTCAGCAGCGGCGACATCGTCTACGCCAACGCGGCGAACCTGCCGCCGACCGACGTCGCCAAGGCATCTACGGGCCAGACCGCCGCGAGCGTCGGTGTGCACGGCGGCGCGCTCACGCTGGCCGACCAGCTCAAGCAGCCGCTGCTGAGCAAGTCGACGGCGGGCAAGACGGCGTACGGCCACGGCTCCGCCCTCAACGTCGGCCTGCTCGACGCGCTGTCCAGCCAGCCGCAGATCGCCGAGACGCTGGTCGAGGCCACCTCGCCCGCGCCGAGCAGCGCGACGGGTGGCAACGCCATCCCCGCCGCGCCGCTGCTGACCGCCCACGTGCTGCCTGGCAGCGCAGCGGCCAACACGACGGCTGACGGCAGCTGCGTCATCGGCAAGGACCTCAGCAACGGCTCCGCGCACGTCGTGGACGCGACGATCCTCGACGCCGGCCCCGCCGCCACTGTCGGCGTCCTCGACGGCACCTCGGACGGCACCTCACGCACGGCCCTGTTCAAGAGCACGAGCAACTACGGCGTGCTCGGGCAGACGACGCTGCACCTCGCGCCGCTCACCGTCCTCAAGGGCACGCCCCTCGAGGTCAAGATCGAGGTGCTCCGCCCGATCCAGCTGACCGCGCAGGCCGGTGGCACCCCCGGCACCGCCAAAGTCACCTACGGCGCTCCAGGCGCCTCCGGCACGACGCCGGTCGTCAAGGTGACGATCGCCGGCTCGTCGCAGACCCTGACCAGCCAGCAGATCTTCGGTGACCGGGGCTACATCATCCCGCTCGGCGCGGTCGACATCACCATCGGCGGCAAGGCGCACTCGCTCACGGGCCTGGAGGGCACCAACCCGGCGGTCGCCGCGAACGGCACCTCCGCGAGCGCATCCGTCGACTTCGTCCGGGTCACCGTCCCGGGCAAGCTGGCCACCCCCGGCACCGACCCGCTGGACGGCCCGCTGGCGCCGCTCAACGCCGCGCTGAACCCGATCATCAGCGGCATCTCGGCCATCACCGGTCCGATCGGCAGCGCCCTCGCCGGCGCCGGCCTCAACCTGGCCGACCTGCGGCAGGGCCACCTCGAGGCGTCCAGCACCGTCCCCGTCGGCGGCATCGTCTGCGACAACGGCCCGCTCGACGAGTCGATGAAGGACGTCAGCGCGCTGCACGTCGCCCGCGGTGACACCTTCACCTACGACATCCGGGTGCCGAACCGCGGCTCCTCGGACGTCACGAACGTCAAGGTCGTCGACACCTACGACAGCCGCCTGCAGTTCGTCTCGTCCGTGCCGGCGCCCGCGTCGCACAGCGGCAACGTCCTGACCTACCAGCTGGGCACCCTCCACCCGAACGAGTTCAAGACGATCGTCATGACCTTCAAGGTCCCAGCGGACGCCGTGAACGGCACCAAGTACCACAACAGCGCGGTCATCACGGGCGAGTACAACGGGCAGCCGATCACGAAGACGGTCGCCGTCGACGGCCCGATCGTCAGCGGCCCGCGCACCGGCGACTGCAACCTCTCCGGCTCCACCAAGTTCGCCAGCAACACCCGGGTGATGACCGGTGAGAACTTCGGGTACTTCGTGAACGTGCTCAACAGCGGCGCGAAGCCCTGCTTGAACACGACCGTGAAGGACACCCTCATCAACGGGGTCGTGTTCGTGAGCTGCAGCGACAGCTGCACGCACAGCGGTCAGGACCTCACCTGGAACCTCGGCACGGTGAACCCGGGCCAGAGCCGGGTGCTCTACGTCATCGTCAAGGTGACGGCCACGAGCGGTCGCCTTCCGAACACGGCGATCGTCAGCAGCCCGAGCGGCACCGGCGGCAAGCCGCACACGCCCGGACCCCTCGTGACCGGGGACACCGTCCCGTCGCCCGGCCTGCCGGCTGACGGTCCTGGCGACCTCCCCCGCACGGGGCTCCCGACCGGTATCGCTCTGGTCGGCCTGCTCCTCCTCGGCTCGGTGGCCGTCCTGCGGCGCAGGACCGTCTAGCAGCCCCTCCGAGGGGTCGGGCAGCTAGCGTCGCAGACGTGCTGCCCGACCCCTCGCTGCTGCTCGCGGACGCCTTCCGGGTCCGGGACGCGCTCGGCGACGCAGGTTGGTCCGCCCGGGCGCTGGAGGAGCTGCTCGGTCCCGGCTACCGCGAGCACCTGGACCGCGGGGAGCACGCACCACTCGTACGGCGGGCAGCGGGCCGGGATCGGCTGGCCCGGCTCGTGAGCGCGCTGGTGGTCGGCGCTCCGGTGGGCGACGGTGTGCTGCCTGACGGCTGGGTCGGTCCGGACGGCCGGGCACTGGTCCGGCTGCAAGCGGTCCCGCACGGGGGCCTCGACGTGGTCGTGCCGCACGACCCGGGCAACGCCAAGGCATCGGTGCAGGCCGAGCAGGTCCTCGGCGTCGGTGCGGCGAGCATGACGCTGGCCGCAGCGACACCGCGTCAGCTGGTCGGCCGCACGCTCGACGTGGGCTGCGGCGCTGGCATCCAGGCGGTGCTGGCGGCGAACCACAGCACCTCCGTCGTCGCAACCGACCGCAACCCGCGGGCGGTCGCGCTCACCCGCCTCGCGGCGGCGCTGAACGGCTTCGAGGTCGACGCCCGGACGGGTGACCTCCTCGACCCCGTTCAAGGGGAGACGTTCGACCTGGTCGTCAGCAACCCGCCCTTCGTGATCGGCCCGGCGCGCCGTTACACCTACCGCGACGCAGGACTCGAGGGCGACGAGGTGTCACGGCGCCTGGTGCGGGAGATCCCCGCACTGCTGGCGCCCGGCGGGCACGCGGTTTTGCTCGTCAACTGGCTGCATCTCGAGGGCGAGAGCGGCGACGACCGCATCCGGTCGTGGTTCGACGGCGCCGACTGCGACGGGTGGGTCATCCAGCGCGAGCTCGCCGCGCCGGAGGACTACGTGACGGCCTGGTTGCGGGACACCGACGAGCCGGCGTTCGACAGCCTGTACGACGAGTGGCTGTCCGGTCTGAAGGGGGTGGAAGCGGTCGCCTTCGGCGTCGTCGCGCTGCACCGCCGTACCGACGGCCTGGCGCCCGACGTGCAGCTGGACGTCGTCGACCAGCCGGTGGCCGCGACCTGGGGCGAGGAAGTCATCGACCACTTCGCACGCCGCGTGGCGCCGGGGTCCGACCTGATGGCCCAGCGCTGGCGGCTGCGTGCGGACGTGGCCCTGCACGAGGTCTCGGGCCGCGGCGAGGACGGCTGGTCGGTCGACGCGCGCTGGCTGCAGCAGGAGGCGGGGCTGCGCTGGAACGGCGTGCTCGACCCGTACGGCGCGGCGCTGCTGGCAGCCTGCGACGGACGGGTGCCGATGGGGGCGCTGGTGGCGGTGCTCGCGGCCTCGACCGGACTGGATCCCGACGACGCGGTGGCGCAGATCACGCCCGTGATCGCCCGGCTTGTCGCGCAGGGGTTCCTCGTCCCCGTTTGACACTGTCGTGCACAGTGTTGGCGAAGCCGACACCCACGTGCACAGTGTTGGCGAAGCCGACACCCGCGCGCACAGCGTTGGCGAAGCCGACAAAGTCAGCACAGTGTTGCGCGAGCCCCACATCACCAACCCTGGGAGAGAAGTGCCCGCAGGACAGCGCCTCGTCATCGTCGAGTCGCCCGCGAAGGCCAAGACCATCGCGGGCTACCTCGGCGACGGCTACGTCGTCGAGTCCTCCATCGGGCACATCCGTGACCTGCCGCGCTCCGCAGCCGACGTACCCGCCGAGTACAAGGGTCTGCCCTGGGCGAAGGACGGCGTCGACGTCGACAACGGCTTCAAGGCGCTGTACGTCGTCAGCCCGGACAAGAAGCAGCAGGTCTCGAAGCTCAAGGCCCTGCTGAAGGACAGCGACGAGCTGTTCCTCGCCACCGATGAGGACCGCGAGGGCGAGGCCATCGCGTGGCACCTGCTGGAGACCCTGAAGCCCAAGGTGCCGGTGCACCGGATGGTGTTCCACGAGATCACGAAGCCGGCCATCCAGGCCGCCGTCGACTCGCCGCGCGAGCTCGACACCAAGCTCGTGGACGCGCAGGAGACCCGCAGGATCCTCGATCGCCTCTACGGCTACCGGGTCAGCGAGGTGCTCTGGAAGAAGGTCGGGGCCGGGCTGTCGGCCGGCCGCGTGCAGTCCGTCGCGACCAGGGTCGTCGTGGAGCGCGAACGCGCGCGGATGCGCTTCGTCGAGGCGGCCTACTGGGACATCGACGGCGTGTTCAGCGCGGCCGGACAGGACCAGCGCCTCAACGCCACCCTGGTCCAGGTCGACGGCACCCGGCTCGCGACCGGGCGCGACTTCGACCCCGACACCGGCCAGCTCACCCGCGAGGTGCTGCAGCTCGACGAGGCGTCCGCGCGGTCCCTCGCCGAGCGGCTGGAGAGCGCTGCCTTCTCGGTGCGGTCGGTGGAGGAGAAGCCCTACACCCGCAAGCCGTACGCGCCGTTCATGACGTCCACGCTGCAGCAGGAAGCCGGCCGCAAGCTTCGGATGTCGAGCCGCCAGGTGATGAAGACGGCGCAGACGCTGTACGAGAACGGCTACATCACCTACATGCGCACCGACAGCACGAACCTGTCGGAGACCGCGATCACCGCCGCCCGCTCGCAGGCCAGGGACCTCTACGGCCCGGAGTACGTCCCGGACCAGCCGCGCACCTACGCGAAGAAGGTGAAGAACGCTCAGGAGGCGCACGAGGCCATTCGTCCGTCGGGCGACGTCTTCCGTACGCCGGGACAGCTGGCCGGTGAGCTGCGCGGCGACGAGCACCGGCTCTACGAGATGATCTGGCAGCGCACCGTCGCCTCCCAGATGGCCGACGCCCGCGGTCGCAGCGTGCAGGTCCGGCTGGGCGCGGTGGCGACCGACGCCCGCGACGCAGAATTCGCGGCGGGCGGCAAGATCATCGACTTCCCCGGCTTCCTGCGGGC
>JBHEMB010000256.1:0-4589 GCA_046262855.1 Mycobacteriales bacterium
CACCCCGGCGGCGAACAGCGCGAGGGCACCGGCGAGGAAGCCCCCGGCGTACTTGCGCTCCTTCTTGTGCAGCGCGGGGGTGATGAACGCGCCGAGCTGGTAGAGCCAGACCGGCGCCGTCCCGACGATGCCGCCGATGAAGGCGATCCGCATCCGGGTGTTGAACTGGTCGAACGGGCCCGTGACGTAGAGGTCAGGGCACTTCCGGCTCGGGAAGGCGTCGCAGTAGGGCTGCCGGAGGAAGTGGAACAACGGCTCCCAGAGCGCGTAGGCGGCGCCCACGCCGACCAGGACCACAGCGGCCGAGATGACGAGCCGCTTGCGGAGCTCACGGATGTGCTCGACCAGCGGCATCCGCCCGTCCGGCGAGCGGGACGGTCCCGCCACCGTCAGGTCTGGTGCGGAGACTGCTGCGACGGCTGGGTCGGATCAGCCGTCCCTGTGCTCGACTCGGTCGTCGACGGGGTCGCCGTCTCCGGCAGCTGCTTGGGCGCGGGCGCGTGTCCCTGGTCCGCGGCGTCGTCGTCCTTCAGCCCCTTGGCCTCTGCCTTGAGGATGCGCATCGACCGGCCCAGGGCCCGCGCGGAGTCGGGCAGCCGCTTCGCCCCGAACACCACGATGGCGAGCAGGATGACGATCACGACACCGGGCTTCTCGAGGAACTCAAGCATGGTGGCACCCCCTCCGCAGAGCTAGAGGCCCCAGAGTACCCGCGTCAGGGCTTCCCGGCGGGTCTGCGAACGACAAGTTCTGACGTCCGCTCCCCCACCTGGCTCGAGGCGGCACCGACCGCCCGCAGCAGGACACGCACCCGCTTGTAGAGGAGAAAGGCCATCAGGCCGACGAGGGTGAGCGACAGCACCCCGATCACGACGTCGAGCAGGACCCAGAGCACGGGCCCGAACCTACTGGTCAGGCAGCGGCACGGTCGACGAGGCTGGCCAGCAGGTCGGTCTCACCGAGCTTGAGCGCGAAGTCGAGCAGGTCGTCGTAGGAGAGAGCGGGGCCGGCCTTGACCTCGAGCACCTCGGCGGGCAGGTCCCAGACCTGGGCGGGGACGCCGCCGGACACCAGCAGTGAGACCACGTGGTCGTCAGCGGGCTTGCGAACCTCTTCGCCGCACGTGATGCAGCCGAAGGCGTAGTACGACAGCGGCGCGTGACTGCAGACCATGAGCGACACGTCGGCGGGGGTCAGCTCCACCTCGCCGCAGGTGGGACAGGACGCCTTGATCGTGGTCATCGCTCGGCCTCTCGGACGGGACTGCGTGGTTCGACAACCACCGCTTCGGCACAAGCGGCCGAGGACTTGACGCCCGAGTGGCGCAGATGACCCGAAGTGATCAGCCGACCGCGTACGCCGCCAGCGCCCGCTGCGCGTCGGCCCGCACCTGCTCCGCGAGCTCGGCGGGGGCCAGGACCCGTCCGCGTGACCCGAGGGACAGGGCCAGCCGCCGTACCCAGGCCGTGCCCTGGGTACGGAGGGTGACGACCTGGCGGCCGTCGCCGAGCTCCTCGACGGTGTCGCACGGGTAGTAGTCGCTGACCCAGGCCGCACCCGGCTCGAGGGCCAGGGTGACCACCGTGTCGTGCTCGCCGGGCTGGAACAGGCCCTGCGACAGGTCCCGGGACGCCACGTCGGCCGGTGGGTCGGCCGGCTCGTCCAGCACCCGAGCCTCCTGCACGCGTCCCAGGTGGAACATCCGGACGCCCTCCGCACGGCGGCACCAGGCCTCGAGGTAGGCCTGCCCGTCCGCGGTGACCAGTCGCAGCGGGTCGACGACCCGCTCGGTGATCTCGTCGCGGCCGGCCGTCCAGTACGTCAGGAACAGCGCCCGCTTCTCCTCGAGCGCCTCGCGCACCACAGGCATCACGGGCAGCACCGTGTGGTCCCCGACGAGCGCCACCTCGACCCGCTCGGCGGGCTCGGCGGCGGACCCGGCCGCTGCCTCGACCTTGGCCAGCGCGCGCAGCACCGGCTCGGGTTCGGCGAGCCCGGGCGTCTCGGCCAGCGTGCGCAGGGCCACGACCAGCGCCAGCGCCTCGTCGACGGTGAGCCGCAGCGGCCGGTCGACCCCCTGGGCATCGGAGAGCGTGATGGTGTCGCCCTCGAACTCGATCTCGATGAGGTCGCCCGGGTAGTGGCCGGGCAGGCCGCACAGCCAGAGCAGGTTGAGGTCCTTGCGCAGCCGCTCCTCGGTGACCCCGAAATCGGCGGCGGCCGTGGCGAACGGGACGCCCGGCCGGGCGAGCAGGTACGGCACCAGCGCCAGCAGTCGTGGCAGCTGGTCCATCGTGCCGCTCACGCGGTCACACTCGCCGGCGCGCCGGCGCTTGCGAGGGCGGTCAGGCGCTGTACGACGGCCTCGCGTGCCTCGGGGGGCGACAGCACCACCGCGTCCGCGCCGTAACCCGCGATCCGGTCGGCGAACCGCCCGGTGTCGGAGAAGCCCAGCTCGACGACGTCCCAGCCGGCTTCCTCCGGGATGACCGCCGTGGCTGACCGCCGCAGCTCCCAGCAGCTGCCGGTGCGCACGCGTACCCGCGCGGTGATCCTCGGCTGCATCTCCGCCGCTTCCCGCACCACCATGTCCCGCAGGTCGATGCCCTCGGGCCGCACCACCGCGGCTTCCGGTCCCTCGGCCTTGACGTCCCCCACGATCCGCGACAACCGGAACACGCGCGGTGCCTCGCGGACCAGGTCGTGCGCCACGAGGTACCACCGGCCTCGCCACGACACCACACCCCAGGGCTCGACGTGGCGGTCCTCGTCAAGGGGCCGTCCTGCGGTGCGGTACCGGAACCGCAGCCGACGGCCTTGCGTGGCTGCGGCCAGCACGCCCTCGAAGGCCGGTTCGCTGGCGCCGATGCGCGGCTCGAGGCCGGTCGCGCCCTCCGGGGTCTCGATGCCGGCCGCCCGCAGCTTCAGCAGCGCCGAGCCGGTGGCGCCGGCGAGCGGAGCGGACTGCCACAGCCGCGCGGCGAGTCCGAGGGCGGCGGCCTCGTCCGGCTCGAGGACGAGCTCGGGGAGCTGGTAGTCGCGGCGCGCGATCCGGTAGCCCACCTCGTCGTCCCAGTGCGAGTTCGAGCCGGTCTCGAGCGGGACGCCGAGCTCGCGCAGCTCCTCCTTGTCCCGCTCGAACATCCGGCGGAACGCCTCTTCGTTGTCAGCGTCGTAGCCGGGGACCGCCTCGCGGATCTGCTGCACCGTCAGGTAGCGCCTGGTCGCGAGCAGGCAGATGACCAGGTTGAGCAACCGCTCCGTCTTCTTCGCCGCCATGTGGCAGGACGTTAGCGGCTACGAGACGCCGAGCAGGTCCACCACGAACACGAGGGTCTCGTTCGGGCCGATCGCGCCGCCCGCGCCGCGGGCGCCGTAGCCGAGGTGCGGCGGGATCGTCAGCCGACGGCGGCCGCCGACCTTCATGCCGGCGACGCCCTGGTCCCAACCACCGATCACCATGCCGGCCCCGAGCTCGAAGCTGAACGGCTCGCCCCGGTCCCAGCTCGCGTCGAACTGCTTTCCGGTCGACCAGGAGTGCCCGACGTACTGCATCGTGCAGCGCTTGCCGGACACGGCCTCCGGGCCGTCGCCTTCGCCCAGGTCCTCGATGACGAGGTCGGCGGGCGGGGGTCCGTCGGGAATGGTGATCTGCGGCTTCTCCATGCCCGTCACCCTAGCCACTGCCCGCCGGGCTACATCGAGGCGATGAGCTTGTCCACGCGGTCGTCGACGGAGCGGAAGGGGTCCTTGCACAGCACGGTGCGCTGCGCCTGGTCGTTCAGCTTCAGGTGCACCCAGTCCACGGTGAAGTCACGGCGCTTCTCCTGAGCCTTGGCGATGAACTCGCCGCGCAGCCGGGCCCGGGTCGTCTGCGGCGGCACCGACTTCGCCTCGAAGGTCAGCAGGTCGGTCGTCGCCCGGTCGACCAGGCCCTTGCGCTCCAGCAAGTAGTAGAGGCCCCGGTTGCGGTTCACGTCGTGGTAGGCGAGGTCGAGCTGCGCGACCCGCGGGCTCGACAGCGCGAGGTCGTGCTTGCCGCGGTAGCGCTCGATGAGCTGGTGCTTGATGACCCAGTCGATCTCACGGTCGACGAGCGAGAGGTTGCCCGTCTCGATGGCCGTCAGCGTCCGGTCCCAGAGCTCGAGGACGCGCTTCACCAGCTCGTCGCTGCCGCGCCGGGCGATGAAGTCCTCGGCCTTGTTGTAGTACTCGCGCTGGATCTCGAGCGCGGACGCCTCGCGGCCGTTGGCGAGCTTGACCTTCTTCTGGCCGGTGAGGTCGTGGCTGACCTCGCGGATCGCGCGGATGGGGTTCTCGAGTGTCAGGTCGCGGAACGCCACGCCCTGCTCGATCATCCGCAGCACCAGGTCGGCCGACCCCACCTTGAGGAAGGTCGTGGCCTCGTTCATGTTCGAGTCGCCGACGATGACGTGCAGGCGGCGGTAACGCTCGGCGTCGGCGTGCGGCTCGTCCCGGGTGTTGATGATGGGACGGCTGCGGGTCGTCGCCGAGGAGACGCCCTCCCAGATGTGCTCGGCGCGCTGGCTGACGCAGTAGACGGCACCCCGGGGCGTCTGGAGCACCTT